>JBKJTV010000097.1:0-7031 GCA_046589985.1 Candidatus Limnocylindria bacterium
AGCCACGGGTCGGCTGTGCCGTCGGCGCGCCTGCCGGTGCCGCCGTGGGGGCGCTGGTCGGGGCGCTCGTCGGTACCGCGGTGGGGGGAGCGGCGGTCGGTGCCGCGGTCGGTGGCGCAGTGGGGGCGGCCGTCGCTGCCGCGGTGGGGGGAGCCGTCGCGGCGGTCTGTGCCGGGGTCGCTGCCGCGGGCTGAGCGGTCGTCGGAGGTGGCGACGGCGCAGGCGTTGCGGTCGCCGTTCCGGTCGGCGTTGCGGTCGGCGTTGCGGTCGGCCGGAGCGGTGAGGCCGTCCCGGCCGCGACCGGCACGCTCGTCGTCTGCGCGGCCGGAGCCTGGCCGCAGGCGCCAGCGATCAGGGCGAAGCCAAGCGCGAACCCGAGCGAGGCAGACAGGGAACGGCGGCGTGAGACGTCCACGGCGGTGGATACGAGCTTCGGCGCCCGCGTGGACCACGTCGGTCGTGTAACAGAACTGGCTGCGGTCATCCGCTCGCGGTCCGGTCGTCGTACCTCAGCGCATCCACGTGGCCGCGATCCCGCGAACTGACCACGCGAACTGAATCAGCAGAGAGGGAGCCTTCAATGACTCTTGCGTTCCCGCGCGCCTACCCGCGCATCCTCGGCGTCTTTGTCTCGGCGCTCCTTCTGGCTGCGCTCCTCGTCCCACCGTTCGGTGGTGCTTCCAGTCACCGTGAAGCGCCGCTCATCGCGGACGACCCGCAGGCAGACGGCACCGACTTCTACATGTTCCGGAGCCCCGACGCCCCGGACACCGTGACCTTCGTCTACAACACCTGGCCGATGGAGTCGCCCGAAGGCGGCCCGAACTTCTTCAAGTTCGGCGACGACGTCGCCTACCGCATCGTCATCGACGACAACGGCGACAACATCGACGACACCTGGTTCGAGTTCCGCTTCCGCAGCGAGTACCGCACCAAGAACACGTTCCTCTACAACACCGGTGCGGTCACCTCGATCGACGACCCGGACCTGAACTTCCGCCAGTTCTACTCGGTCACGCGCATGCGTTCCGATGGCTCGAGCGTCGTTCTCATCGACAACGCACCCGTCCCGCCGGTGAACATCGGCCCGAAGTCCACGCCGAACTACGAGACGATCGCGACGTCCGCGATCCGCAACCTCGCCGGCGGCGGCAAGGTCTTCGCGGGCCAGCGCGACGACCCCTTCTTCGTTGACCTCGGCGCGACCTTCGATCTCCTCACCATCCGTCCGGGTGCGCCCGGCAACAAGGGTGGCGGCATCGACAGCCTTGCCGGGATGAACGTGCAGAGCATCGTCCTGCAGGTCCCGATGGCCAGCGTCACGAACAACGGCGTCGCTCCGGCGTTCGCCAACTCAGAGTTCGGTGTGATCGGCGCTCGCGCGCTGTCGCTCCGCCAGTCCACGCGCGTCTACAACGCCGATGGCACGCAGACCGCATCGGGCCCCTGGGTCCAGGTCTCACGCCTCGGCATGCCCCTCGTGAACGAGGTGGTGATCCCGCTCGCGCTGAAGGACGCGTTCAACGCGCTTCAGACCAAGGATGACGGCGCCGCGCTCCCGGTCGTCCTCGACCCGGAGGCTGCCCGTCTGCTGAAGGCGCTCTACGGCATCGATGTGCCGCCGACGCCGCGCAACGATCTCGTCGCGATCTTCCTCACCGGCATCGAAGGACTGAACAAGCCGCCCTTCGTGAAGCCGTCCGAGCAGATGCGACTCAACCTCTTCACGCCCGCAACGCCGATCGGCGCCGGCAACCGCATGGGCCTCCTCGGAGGCGAGAACGGTGGCTACCCGAACGGTCGCCGCCTCATCGACGATGTCGTCGACATCACGCTCCAGGCCGCCGCGGGCGGCACCCCCTTCACGCCGGCCCAGAACAAGGCGCCGAACAACCAGCTCGGCGATGGCGTGAACGCGAACGACAAGCCGTTCACCGCGACCTTCCCGTACGTGTCGAGCCCGCACCAGGGCTTCGACCACTCGCACCACCGCACGGAGCCGACGACACCCTAGTGCGTCCCTCCTTCCTGACGCGGATCGCCGGGGAGCGCAAGCTCCCCGGCGTCCGCGCCGCTCTCCTGTCCGGTCTTGCGGTGATCGCGATCGCGCTGCCGCTCGCGGGCGTGTTCGCCGTCGTGCGCGGCGCGCCGGTCGAGCTGCCTGCCGGCCTCCAGCGGCTGCTCGATCAGCGCAGCGAGGGCCAGCGCGCGGTGGATGCCGCGCAGCAGCGGCTCACCGCCACGCCAGACGATCCGAAGCTCATGTCGCAGCTCGCGCTCGCGTACCTCCAGCGCGTTCGCGAGACCGGCGATCCGTCGTACTACTCGCGCGCGGACGAGCTCGTCCGCCGCGCGCTCGCCCTCGGCCCGAACGAGATCACCACGCTCGTCGCCGCGGGCTCGCTCAGCCTGAGCCGGCACGACTTCCCGGCCGCCCTCGAGTACGGCACACGAGCGGTGGCGGTCGCTCCGGCCCGCGCCGCCGGCCTCGGCATCGTGACCGACGCGCTCGTCGAGCTCGGGCGCTACGACCTGGCCATCGCCGCCGCGCAGCGGATGGTCGACCTGCGACCGGATCTCGCGTCGTACAGCCGCGTCGCCTACGTGCGCGAGCTCCACGGCGATCTCGCCGGAGCGATCGTCGCCATGCGCGCCGCGATCGCGGCCGGAAATCCGGCGAGCGAGGCGACGGCCTGGACCGAGGTGCAGCTCGGGCACCTGCTGTTCACGCAGGGCGATCTCGACGGCGCGCTCGAATCCTATGAAAGCTCGCGCGACCGCGTGCGGGACTACGTCTACGGCGACGCCGGCATCGCACGCGTCCGCGCGGCACGTGGCGACCTGCGGGGTGCGGCGGAGATCTACGAGCGTGTCGTCGCCCGCCTGCCGCTGCCGGAGTTCGCCGCGGCGCTCGGTGATGTGTACGCGAGGCTCGGCGACCCGGTCCGCGCCGAGCAGCAGTACGCGGTCGTGGCCGCGAGCTGGAGGCTGCTCGCGACAGGCGGAGTCCGGACGGACATCGACCAGGCGATCTTCGATGCCGACCGCGCCCGCAACATACCCGCGGCGCTCGCCGCAGCGCGAGCCGAGTACGCCATCCGCCCGAGCATTCACGTCGTCGACGCGCTCGCCTGGGCGGAGTACCGCTCCGGCGAACTCGCCGTCGCCCGGCGCCACAGCGACGAGGCCCTGCGGCTGGGCACGAAAGACCCCCTGCTGCTCTTCCGAGCCGGCGTCATCGCCGACGCCGCGGGCGATGTCCCGCGAGCGCGAGCGCTGTTCGTGCAGGCGTACGAGCTGAATCCGCGCTACTCGCTCCTCTTCGCTGACGACCTCGCGGCGCGCGTCCGCCGGCTGTCGGCGACCGCGCCGTGACGCAGGTGCGCCCGGCCGCGTTCGCACTGCTGCTCGCCGTGCTCGCGTCGCTGCTGTTCCCGCTCGCCGCGTCAGCGCACCCGCTCGGCAACTTCACCGTGAACCGCTACGGGCGGGTCGAGGTCGCGGCCGGGGGCCTGACCCTCCATTACGTCCTCGATCTCGCCGAGATCCCGACGCTGCAGGAGCTGCAGACCGCCGGCGTGGCCGATGTGCCGGACGCGACGCAGCGCGACGCGCTGTTGCGACGCTTCGCGGCACTCGTGCGCGACGGAACGCGGCTGTCGGTCGGCGGGAGCGACGTGGCACTCGTGCAACGGAACGCTTCGTTCGAGCTGCTGCCCGGTCAGGCCGGGCTTTCGATCATGCGGGTCACCTTCGACTTCATGAGCGAGCGAGGTGTTGCCGATCACACGACCGTCGCCTACCAGGACTCGACGTTCGCGGACCGGATCGGCTGGCGCGAGGTCGTGCTTCGTGCGGGGCCGGGCGTCCGCCTGGAGAGCGCGACGGTCCCGAGCGAGGACCAGTCCGACGAGCTTCGCCGTTATCCGACGGACCCGACGCGCCCTCCGCTCGCGGTCTCGACCGGGAGCGCGACCGTGCGGCTCGCGCCGGGCGAGGGCGGCCAGTCGGCCCAGGTGCCCGGTGCGGGCACGCCACGCCTCGGCGTGGACGGTCTCGCGAGCGGTGTGAGCGACCTCGTCCGGGCGGGCGCTGGCGGTGACCTGATGGCAGCGCTCCTCGCCGTCATCGCGGCGATCGGCCTCGGGGCCTTCCACGCGATCACCCCCGGACACGGCAAGACCGTCATGGCGGCGTATCTCGTCGGGACGCGCGGCTCCGCGCGGCAGGCGCTCGGGCTCGGCGCAGCCGTCGCCGTGTCGCACACGCTCGGCGTCCTGCTGCTCGCGCTGCTCATCCTCGGCGCCTCGTCGGCGGTCGCGCCGGAGCGGTTCTACCCGTTCCTCTCCGCGGCATCGGCGCTCATCGTTCTTGGGATCGGCCTCTGGCTCCTCGTGAGCGCCCTGCGCTCGCGCGCGCACGACCGCGCGCACGCGCACGGCCACGATCACGGCCACTCGCACGAGCACGGACACGATCACGTACCCGCAACGGTCGGCTGGCGCGGCCTGGTCGCGCTCGGCGTCTCCGGGGGCATCGTGCCCTCGGCCTCGGCGCTCCTTCTGCTCCTCGCGGCGGTGAGCCTGCGTCGACCCGACCTCGGGCTCGTCCTCATCGTCGCGTTCGGCGTTGGCATGGCGGCTGTCCTCGTCGGCATCGGTCTCGTGCTCGTGCGTGCCGGTGAGCTCGCCACGAAACGTGTCGGAGAGGGCTCGCTCGTGCGCCGCATCGCGCCGCTGCTGCCGGCCGCCACCGCGGTGGTCGTGCTCCTCGTCGGCATCGGACTCTCGCTGCAGGCGGGTCAGCAGCTCCTCGCGACGCTGTAAGGGCCGAACGTTCGCTAGGCCGGTAAGCGGACCGGTAGCGGTCACTCCCGCTGGCGGTGCGCGTACCGTTCTCCGCAAAGGGGTGACCCACCGATGATCGAACACACCGCCGTCGAGCTCGAGGCCCTGGCGGTCGAGCTCCGACCCAGGGACGAGGCCTTCGCCACGCTGTTCCGGCGCCTCGGGGACGCGGTGCGCGGAGGCCGCACCGAGGAAGCCCGCGCCTACGCCCAGGTCGTCGACCCGCGCACCGCCGCGGACCTGCTCGAGAACCGCACGGCGCCGATCTGGGGCGTGCTCGAGCTCGTCCGGAACGTGCTCGTGTTCGCGCCGATCGCGGTCACCTGGTACGGCCTCTCCGTCGCGACGGACGCGTACGCGAAGCTCCTTGCGCAGCGCCCCGACCTCGTGAGCCAGCCCTTCCTCGCCCTGTGGCAGGGCTCATTCGGTGGAGCGCCCGGCGTCTTCACCTTCAGCACGCTCGCGTTCGTGGACGCCTCGCTCATCGCGCTGCTCATCGTCCTCTCGATGGGTGTGCACTTCCGCTCCGACGTCGCCGACCCCGCGACGCGGACGCGCGTGCTCCTGCGCGAGTCCCGGATCCGCACGCTCCTCGCGGCCGCATCGAGCGGTCCGGCGCGCGCGGGTGTGGATGCGCAGGCCGACGCGCTGCTCGATCAGCTCGTCGCCGAAGAGCAGCGCATCTACGAACGCGCAGCCGAGCGCGAGCGCGAGCTCGCGGACCTCGGGAAGGCCGTCTCCGACCTGCGTCGCGCAGCGGCCGACCTTGCGCGCGCGGCCGAGGACCTCCGCGGCCAGCGCACCGGAGGCTAGCGTGCTGAACCTCCCGCGCCGCACGTCGATGGCGCTCGTCGGCTGGCTCTGGGCCGACCTGCTCCTCGGTCTCTTTGTGCTCTTCCTCGCCGCGAACAGCGCCGGCACGCCGGTGCGCGCGGCCGAGGGCATCGACCCGCTCCCGGTCGAGCTTCGCATCCCGATGAACGGAGCAGCGTTGCTCGGCGCTCCGGCCGGCGCCGAGCGCGAGCAGCAGCGGATCGCGGCGGAGGCCGAGCGCCTGCTCATCGCGCAAGGCGCGACGCGGCGCGTCGCGATCGTGCTCGCGTTCGCACGGCACGGCAGCCCCGCCGACGGCGACCGCATCGCGAAGCTCGCGACGGAGCGCCTGCGCGATCGCCAGTTCTCCGGCAGCGTCATCAAGACCTATCACGAGCTGGCGCCCGGCGACACCGGATCGCTCATCACGCTCGAGGTCTACCTCTATCAATAGCGGGAGATCCATCGCCCGCGCGCGCGCTGCCGCCAGGGCCCGCGCGCGCGACGACCTCCGTCCGCACGAGAAGAAGACCGTGATCGAGCTGCGTGGCGAGCTCGGTGCGGCGCTCCGTGGCGCGCGCACCCGGCGTGCGATCGCCGTCGCGCTGCAGGCCCCGCGCGTCATCCGCGAGCGGATCCACCGTCCGCGCCGACTCCTCGTGGTGCTTGCCCTCATCGCGGCGGTGGTCTTCGCGCTCGCCGCGTTCTTCCTCCTTCCGTCGCGCCTCGAGGATGCGCCCGCGGGCGGCGCACCGGCCGCGGCGCCGGCCGCCACCCCGCTCCCGACCGCACTGCGCGGACGCTCGACGACCCCCGTGCCCGTCGTCGTGGTCCCCACCGCGCCGCCGACGGTCCAACCCTCCGCAGCCCCATCCGTCGTCGTCGGCGTCCCCGGCGGCACCGGCGGCGGCGGAAGCCCCGGCGGGATCGTCGAGACGACGCGATTCATCGGACGCGTCATCGACGCGCAGACCGGGAACGGCGTCGCGGGCGTCTGCATCGTCCTCGGTGTCCGGGAGTGCAGCGAGAATCCGGTCTACAGCGACGCGACCGGCACCTTCGAGATCCGGCTACCGTCGGGTTCGACCTGGGACATCAACTTCGCGCGCGTGGGCTACACGACGGCGTATCGCCAGGTCTCGAGCACGCGGACCCAGGCCGAAGTGAGCATGGGCAGCGTGAGCATCACGCGGCGCTAGATCCCGCGACGGTCTCTTCCGACGCACCACCTATGCTCGGCCATAGGTAGTGGATAAACGGGGCGGCGAGGGCACACCGCAGTGGGGGAACATCGACTGGTCGAATCTCGACCTCTCGAGCCTCGGCGGCCGCCGCCGGGCGCGCGGGGGCCGCCCACCGTCACGGGTGGGC
>JBKJTV010000113.1:0-2826 GCA_046589985.1 Candidatus Limnocylindria bacterium
AGCGGCACGATTGAGAGCCAGACATCGCCGAATTGGCCATGTCCACCGGTGTCCTTCTTGTAGCGGCCCTGCGCCGACGCCTTCCCGCGGACCGACTCGCGGTACGGGACACGCGGCGTGCGCGTCTCGACCAGCACGCCGAACTTGTCCTTCAGATGATGCACCGCGACCTCGATCGCGGACTCGCCGATCGCCGAGAGGATCGTTTCGTGGGTTGCGTCATCGCGGCGCACGTGAAGCGTCGGGTCTTCGTCGGTGAGCTTGTGCAGCGCCGTGCCGAGCTTATCGAGATCAGCCTTGCTCGCGGGCTCGATCGCCACGCTGAAGGACGGCTCCGGAAACTGGATCGCGCCCAGGGCGATCGGTGCGTCACGGTCGCAGAGCGTCGAGTTCGTGACCGAGGCGGACAGCTTCGGGATCGCGCAGATATCCCCGGCGATGACGGCGTCGACGATCTCCTGCTCCTTCCCGCGCAGCTGGAAGATCTGGCCGACCCGCTCGGCCTCGCCCTTCACCGAATCGAACACGGGCGCGTTGTGATGCAGCGTCCCGGAATACACGCGCACGTACGAGAGCTTGCCGACGAACGGATCGGCCAAGGTCTTGAAGACGAAGGCGGAGAGCTTCTCGGTGGGCTCGGGCTTGCGCGCCACATCGCCGCTGGACGAGGAGCCGATGACGGCGCCGGACTCGAGAGGCGAGGGGAGCATCTCGACGATGGTCATGAGCAGCCCCGCGAAGCCGACCTTCTTCACGGATGAGGTCGCGACGACCGGGATGATCTTGCCCTCACGCACGGCCGCATGGAGAGCGTCGCGCAGCTCGTCGTACGACATCTCCTTACCCTCGAGGTACCGCTCCATGAGGTCGTCCTTTGTCTCCACGATCGCTTCAACGAGGAGACGCCGGTACTCGCCGACGCGCTCGTTCTCGCTCGCTGGAAGCTCGCCGATCGGATCCTTCGGGCCCTTGAGGACGGTCCCGTGCAGGAGGTCGATCGTGCCCGTGAGCGTCTGATGCTCTCCCAGCGGGACGTGCAGCGGGACGACGCGGATCCCGTACGCGTCGCGTAGCTGGTGGAGCGTTCGGTCGAAGTCCGCGTTCTCGCGGTCGAGCCGCGAGATGACCACGACGCGGGGCATCGTGCGGGCCTCGAGGTCGCGCCAGACGAGCTGCGTCCCGACCTGGACGCCGGCGGAGCCATCGACTGCGACGAGCGCCGAGTCCGCGACGCGGAGCCCTGCCTTCTGGTCGCCGGCGAAGTCAGCGAAGCCGGGCGTGTCGATGAAGTTGATCTTCGTGCCGTCGTGCATGACCTGGGCGAGCGCCACGTTGATCGTGATGTGCCGCCGGTGCTCCTCGGGATCGGTGTCGAGGATGCTCGTGCCGTCGTCGACCTTGCCGAGGCGCGTCGTCGCGCCGACGACGTTCAGGAGGGTCTCGACGAGCGTGGTCTTCCCGGAGCCACCATGGCCGACGACTGCCACGTTCCGAATGCGATCGGGCGTCACAGAAGGCACGGAATCACTCCCCTTGTCTGCTGACGGCGATAGTATTCGCTTGATGTCGGGTCACTCGAAGTGGAGCCAGATCAAGCGGCAAAAGGGCGTCGCCGACATCAAGAAGGGCGCCGTCTTCACCAAGATGGCCCGCGAGATCATGCTCGCCGCGCGCGAGGGTGGCGGCGATCCGGACTCTAATTTCCGCCTGCGTCTGGCCCTTGATCGCGCGCGGACCGTGAACATGCCCCGCGACAACATCCAGCGCGCGATCGACCGCGCCGTAGGGGGTACGGATGGGGCGCAGGTCGAGAGCGTCGTGTACGAGGGCTACGGACCCGGCGGTGTCTCCGTCATGGTCGAGGCCGCGACCGATAACCGGAACCGCACCGCGTCGGAGATCCGCGCCGCGTTCACCCGGCACAACGGCAAGCTCGGCGAGAGCGGCTCGGTGCAGTGGCTCTTCGAGCAGAAGGGCATCATCGAGATCGACGCGAACGGCAAGGACGCGGACGAGGTGGCGCTCACCGCGATCGACGCTGGCGCCGAGGACGTCGAGACCGAGGGCGGCTTCATCACCGTCTACACCCCGACGTCGTCGTTCGAGAAGGTGAAGGCTGCGCTGGACAAGGCCGGCGTGACCGCGGAATCCGCGGAGGTCTCGATGCGGCCGACGAACACGGTCCACCTCGAGGGCGAGCAGGCCCGCAAGGTCGTGAGGCTCGTCGAGGCCCTCGAGGATCTCGATGATGTGCAGAAGGTGCACGCGAACTTCGAAGTCCCCGAGGAAGTCCTCGAAACCGCCTGAGGTCGTCCTCGGCGTCGACCCGGGAACGACCGGCATGGGCTACGCGCTCCTCGACCACCGCACTGACCCGCCGCGCATCCTCGACTGCGGCATCGTCGAGACCCCGCGCGGGGTGACGGCAGCCGAACGGCTCGTCGCGATCGCGACGGCCCTCGAGCACCTCATCCGCGAGTACGGCCCAGCTGCCCTCGCGGTCGAGCGTCTCTATTTCAACAAGAACGTCAGGACTGCGATGGCGGTGGCGGAGGCACGTGGCGTCGCTCTCCTCTGCGCCGCGCGCGCGGGCCTCACGGTCGCCGAGTACACACCGCAGGAAGTGAAGCTCTGCGTGACGGGCACCGGCGGCGCGGACAAGAAGCAGGTGCAGCGGATGCTCACCGCGCTCCTCTCATTGGAGGAGCCGATCACGCAGGACAACGTGGCCGACGCGGTCGCGATCGCGCTCACCCACATCCGTCGCGCCAGTTGGGATCGCGTCGTGGCGGCCGCGACGTGATCGCTTCGTTGCGTGGCCGCGTC
>JBKJTV010000207.1:0-4194 GCA_046589985.1 Candidatus Limnocylindria bacterium
CCGAGGTCGAGGTGACGCTCGCCGAGGCGTACAAGGGCGGCGGGCGGACGATCGACTTCCGGCGTGACGACGGGACGACGCGGACGCTCGAGGTGAAGATCCCCGCCGGCGTTCGCGACGGCCTGCGCATCCGCCTCGCGGGCCAGGGCAGCGCGGGTGCCGGCGGCGGCCCGGCGGGCGACCTCTACCTTCGCGTGCGCGTGCGGACGCATCCATTCTTTCAGCGCGACGGCGACGATCTCCGCGCGGAGCTGCCTGTCGCGCTGCATGAGGCGCTCCTTGGTGCGGAGGTGCCGGTGCCGACGCTGCGGGGCCGCGTCATGTTGCGCATCCCGCCCGAGACGCAGAACGGGAGAACGATCCGCCTCGGCGGGCAGGGCATGCCACGCCAGGGCGGGGGACACGGCGACGTATATGTCACCGTGAAGGTCGTCCTGCCGCAGAAGCTGACCGATGAGGAGCGCGAGCTCGTGCGCGGGCTCGCCGCGACCCGCGCGGGCGAAGATCCCAGGAAGGACCTGTTGTGATCGATCCGAACAGGCTCACGGAGAAGACCCAGGAAGCGCTCTTCGCGGCGCAGCGTGCCGCGAGCGACGGCGGCCGTTCGCAGGTCGACGTCGAGGACCTCGCGCAAGCACTGCTCGCGCAGCCGGGCGGGGTCGCGTCATCCGTCCTCGGATCGATCGGCGCCAATGTCGCGCAGCTGCGCGAGTCGCTCGAGAGCGAGATCGCCAGGCAGCCGCGGGTCGTCGGCAACGTGCAGGTCGGCGCGTCGTCGCGGCTCGGGCGCGTCCTCCAGCAGGCGCAGCGCGAGGCCGAAGGTCTTGGCGACGAGTTCGTCAGCACGGAGCATCTCGTTCTTGCGATGACCGCCGACGGCGGCTTCACCGGCAAGGCACTTCAGCGGCTCGGCATCACGCGCGAAAAGGCCCTGAACGCACTCCGTGAGATCCGCGGCAACCAGCGCGTGACCGACCAGCACCCGGAGGCGAAGTATCAGGTCCTCGAGAAGTACGGTCGCGATCTGACCGACCTCGCCCGGAAGAACAAGATCGATCCCGTCATCGGCCGTGACGAGGAGATCCGTCGCGTCATCCAGGTGATCCAGCGCCGCACGAAGAACAATCCGGTGCTCATCGGCGAGCCTGGCGTCGGCAAGACCGCCATCGTCGAGGGCCTCGCGCAGCGCATCGTGCGCGGTGATGTTCCCGAAGGTCTCAAGGACAAGATGGCCTTCGCGCTCGATATCGGCTCCCTCCTTGCCGGCGCGAAGTACCGCGGCGAGTTCGAGGAGCGCCTGAAGGCGGTCCTCAAGGAGGTGTCGTCGAGCGAGGGTCAGATCATCCTCTTCATCGACGAGCTGCACACGGTCGTCGGTGCCGGCGCGTCCGAGGGCGCGGTGGATGCGGCGAATCTGCTGAAGCCGATGCTCGCACGGGGCGAGCTGCACGCGATCGGTGCGACGACCCTCGACGAGTACAAGAAGTACATCGAGAAGGACGCTGCCCTCGAGCGGCGCTTTCAGCCGGTCGTCGTCGGCGAGCCGACCGTCGAGGACACCATCTCCATCCTCCGTGGCCTTCGCGAGCGATACGAGATCCACCACGGCGTGCGTATCCAGGACTCGGCGCTCGTCGCGGCTGCGACGCTCTCTCACCGTTACATCAGCGACCGCTTCCTCCCGGACAAGGCGATCGACCTCATCGACGAGGCAGCGTCGAAGCTCCGGATGGAGATCGACTCGATGCCGGTCGAGCTCGACGAGGTGGATCGCCGCATCCGCCAGCTCGAGGTCGAGCGTGAGGCGCTCAAGAAGGAGACGGACAGAGCCAGCCAGGAGCGCCTCGAGCGCCTCGAGCGGGATCTCGCCGAGCTGAAGGAGAGCTCCTCGGCCCTGCGTGCCCAGTGGCGGGAGGAGAAGGCGGCGCTCGACGAGATCCGCGAGAAGCGTCAACAGGTCGAAGGGCTGCGCGCCGAGATCGAGCGCTTCGAGCGCGAGGCGAATTTCGCGAAGGCGGCCGAGCTGAAGTACGGGACGCTCGTGCAGCTCGAGAAGGATGTCGCCGCCGCAGAGGACAAGCTGCACGGGCTCCAGTCGGGTAGCCGTCTCCTCGCTGAGGAGGTCACACCTGAGGACATCGCCGAGGTCGTCGCGAAGTGGACCCGCATCCCGGTCACGCGGCTGCTCGAAGGTGAGGTCGCGAAGCTGCTCCGCATGGAGGAGCGGCTCCACGAGCGCGTCGTCGGCCAGGAGGAGGCGGTACAGGCCGTCTCGAACGCGGTCCGTCGCGCCCGCGCGGGGATGCAGGATCCGGATCGCCCGCTCGGGTCATTCCTCTTCCTCGGGCCGACGGGCGTGGGGAAGACGTTGCTCGCGAAGGCGCTCGCGGAGTTCCTCTTCGACGACGAGAAGGCGATGGTCCGCATCGACATGAGCGAGTACATGGAGAAGCACACCGTCGCGCGGCTCCTCGGTGCGCCTCCGGGTTACATCGGGTACGAAGAAGGGGGGCAGCTGACCGAGGCGATCCGCCGCAGGCCGTACGCGGTCCTGCTCCTCGACGAGATCGAGAAGGCGCACAGCGACGTCTTCAACGTACTGCTGCAGGTCCTCGACGACGGGCGCCTCACTGATGGCCATGGCCGCACGGTCGACTTCAAGAACGTCGTGCTCATCATGACGAGCAACGTCGGGTCGACGTTCATCGTCGAGCTCGCTGGTGAGCGGGAGCAGATGCGCGCACGCGTCATGGACGCGGTCCGCGGTCAGTTCCGCCCGGAGTTCCTCAATCGGATCGACGAGATCGTCATCTTCGACCCGCTCGAGGAGCGGCAGATCATGGAGATCGTCGAGAAGGAGACGAAAGCGCTCGCGAAGCGGCTCCAGGAGCGCAAGCTGACGCTGGAGCTCACGCCGAACGCGAAGGCGTTCCTCGCCACGGAGGGCTTCGACCCGGTCTACGGGGCGCGGCCGATCCGCCGGACGATCCAGAAGCTCGTGCTCGACCCACTCGCCCAGAAGCTCCTCTCGGGCGAATACAAGGAGGGCGACACGGTCTTCGTCGACGTGGAGGGCGGGACGATCCGCTTCTGGAGCGAGGAGTACGCCAAGGAGCAGGCCAACGGCCGTACAGCGGCGGGGGCGGGGCGCGTTAACTAGCTCGTGACCCGCTTCTATGGTCGTCTTGCTACGTGGCTCGTGGGTGTGGTCGTGCTCGCGGCGTGCGGGGCTCCGTCCGGCTCGGGCGGACTCTCGTCTCCCAGTGACGGCAACGCCGCCCCTTCGCGGACGGAGTCCCCGCCCGCCGCCGGCAGGACCGCTCCGAGCATCACGGAGACGCCAGCGCCCATAGCGCCGTCTCCGTCCCGTACCGTCGCTCCGACCTCGCAGCCGACGGCCGCGCCGCCTTCCCCGACAGCCTCTCCATCACCGGTCGCCGCGCTCATCGCACAGGTCAACCCTTTCAGGATGGATGACCACCTGCGGGCGCTCGTCGCGGCCGGATCGCGCGACGTCCGGCATCCCGGCCACGCGAAGGCGGTCGCCTACCTGTACGAGCAGCTGCGCGCTATCCCCGGCCTCGAGGTCCAGACCCACCTCGGGGTCTACCAGGGGATACGGCTCGAGAACATCCTCGCGATCGTGGATCCCCTGGGGCCGGTCCCGGCGAGCGGCTGGACCCTGGTGTCGGCGCACTACGACTCCATCTCGAATCGCACGCCGGGCTGGGATGCCCGGACGACGCCCGCGCCCGGCGCGGACGACAACGCGACGGGGACCGCCGCGCTCCTCGAGTACGCCCGCATCCTCGCGGCGGATCGCGGGCAGCTCCGCAACCGTGTGGTGCTCGCGTTCTTCGACGGGGAGGAGCTGTTCTTCAAAGGCAGCGGCGACTTCGTCTCGAAGCTCACGAAGCCGTACGCCTACAAGGCGGCGATCAACCTCGACATGGTCGGCTTCAACCCGGTCGCGGACCGGCTCGATCTGCTCTGGTACCTGCCGCACTCCGCCGGGCTTCGCGACCGCGTCATTGCCGTGAACCAGCGCTACGCGATCGGGATCTCGCCGCTGAACGCCCAGTACGCCGCGGACGGGAACACGATCATGGATGCCGCGCCGTTCGGGCTCGCGGGGATCCCGTCCATCGCGCTCTGCCAGCGCTACGGCGAGAACGACGCGACCTTCCCCGGGAA
>JBKJTV010000272.1:0-5974 GCA_046589985.1 Candidatus Limnocylindria bacterium
TCTGCTCGGCCGGCGGGGGCCCCTGCGGCTCGGTCGGGCGAAGCCCTTCCTCGCCTGGTCGGCCCAGTTGGCTTCGCGTTCATGACGCTGTCACCTCGGGCTCTGGAAGGGTGAACACACGCGGCAGCTCTTCGAGGCTCGTGAGGCCGAAGCACTCGAGGAACTCCCAGGTCGTGCCGTAGAGGATCGGCCGCCCCGGCGCCTCGCGGCGCCCGCGCTCCTCGATGAGGCGGCGCTGCATGAGCGTGTAGAAGGTCTGGTCGCAGTTCACGCCGCGGATGGCCTCGACCTCCGCGCGCGTCGCGGGCTGCTTGTACGCCACGACAGCGAGCGTCTCGAGCGCGGCGGGCGACAGGCGGAGCCGGTCGGCGCCGAGGAAGGCCGCGACGTAGGACGCGGACTCCGGGGCGGTGATGAGCTGCCAGTCGTCGCCTTCGTGCGCGACGCGCAGCCCGGTGTCCTCTGCGAACGCGGCGAGCTCCCCGAGGGCGGCCTCGACGGCCCGCGGCGTAGAGCCCGTGATCTTCACCAGCTCAGCGCGCGACACGGGCTTCTCCGCGACGAAGAGCACGGCCTGGATGGCCCGCGCGAGCGGCGTCATGGACCCGCCTTCCTCCGGATGGTGATGTCGCCGAACAGCTCGTCCTGCTCGATGTCGATCACGATGCGGCGGTAGAGGTCGAGCAGCGCGATGAACGTGACGATCGCGTAACCCAGGGTCGGCCGTTCGCCTCCCCCGCCGAGCAGGAGCGTAGCGAACGACAGTGTCTCGTGTTCGGCGATGAGCGCCTCTATCTCGGCCGTGCGCTGCTCGACGGAGTACCGCTCGCCCGGGGCGACGAGCTCCTCTTCGCGAGGACGGGAAGCGAGCGCGAGCACCTTCGCCCAGGCGGCCGCGAGCGCCGAGGTGTCGCCGCCACGCGGCGGAAGGTCCACGGTCCCGCCTTCGCGGTGGAAGGCGCGCTCGCCGGCGCGGAGCCGGTCGCCGAGCGCCGTCGCGCGGCCCTTCACCGTCGCGTACTCGAGGAGCCGCGCGCGAAGCTCCTCTTCGGTTGCTCCCTCCTCGTCATCCGGGACAGGCTCGAGCGAGGGCAGCAGGCTGCGTGCTTTCAGCAGGACGAGCCGCGACGCGACGGAGAGGAAGGCGGCGACCTCCTCTGCCGGAAGCTCGTCTAGCGCGCGCACGCGCGCGAGGTAGCCGTCCGCGAGGTCCCCAAGCCGGACCGTGAGGATGTCGAGCTTGCGCTCCTCGACGAGCTGGAGCAGGAGCTCCAGCGGACCCTCGAAGCCTTCGATCGAGACGCGCGGAGGCTCGGGACCGATCAGGGCAGTGCCTCGTGGTCGGCCTCGTGCAGCATCCGCTCCTCGCCGGTGACCGGCCGCTCATGGTGTCGTGCGATGAGCGCCGCCACGCGCTCGGACGCGCCGCGACGCCGCGCCTCCTCGGCACCGAGGCGCGCGTGATCGAGATAGCGCGCGAAGGTCCCGCCGCCGCGCGCGAGCCGCCGTCGGGCGGCTCGCGGCAGGAGGGCGCCGGCGACGCGGTGCCAGACCCGGGTGTCGGAAGGCTTCGCGACGTCGTGCAGGAATCCGGCGAGGACGAGGTCCTCGTCAGCGCCGCGCGCGCGGAGGAGCGCCGCCGTGCGTTCGGCGTGGCGGACGTCTCCGTCGGCTGTCCCGATGAAGCGGAGGAACTGGCGAACGCGCATCACCTCAGGTGCCGATGAGAAGACGGGCGATCGCCTGCGCCGGTGCGAACACCACGGTCTGCAGGATCCGTCCGCCGAACCACAGCAGGAGCAGGAGGAGGATCGGGCCGTACTGCAGATACGGCCGCAGGTCCCACTGCTGCTTCGGCGGGAGCAGACCAAGAACGACGTTCGAGCCGTCGAGCGGCGGGATCGGGATGAGGTTGAAGATCCCCAGCACGCAATTGAAAACGACCATGTATTCGAGGATCTCGGCGTAGTTCGGTCCGAGGACATCCACGGTGCCGAGCCGAAGCGGGATCGCGCAGACGGCCGCGATCACGAAATTCGAGAGCGGTCCCGCGAGCGACACCAGGCTGGAGGCAAATGCGCCGCGCAGCCGGGCCTCGTTCACCGGGACGGGCTTGCCGTAGCCGAAGCCCGCAAGGACCAGGAGGAGCGTCCCGAAGATGTCGAAATGCACGATCGGATTCAGGCTCATGCGCCCGAGGAGCCGCGCGGTGTCATCTCCCAGTCGGTGCGCCGTGTACGCGTGCATGAACTCGTGCACGGTGATGCCGAGGACGATCGCGAAGATGAAGCCGAAGAAGGCATTCGGATTGGTCTGGAGGCTTCGCAGCGGGCCGAACAGCGTGCCGCTCACGAACGAGATCGCGAGCAGCACCAGTGCGATGAGCAGGATCGGATTGCCTCCTGGCCCACCAAGGCCGCGTGCGATCACGTCGTGAGTCTAGGGAGGAGCGACGCGCTCAGCGGCTTGCGATGCGGCCGAGGACGAGCCGTCGCGCCGGGACACGCCGCGCGCCCCAACGGAACGCGCCCCGCACGAGCTCGATGGCCTCCGCATCGCCCTGGCCTCCGGAACGGTGCACCTCGGCGTACGGCTCGCCGCGTTCGACCCGCGTGCCCACCTTCGCGTGCAGCACGATCCCGGTGGAGAGATCGATCGCGTCTCCCTTCTTCTCGCGGCCGGCGCCAAGGCGGACCGAGGCGATGCCGATCTGGTCCGCGGCCAGATCCTTCACCCACGCGGTCCGAGGCGCGCGCAGGGTCTCGACGTGCTTCGCCTGCGGCAGGCGGGTGAGGTCGTCGACCGCGGCGGCGTCGCCGCCCTGCGCCGCCACGAGCTCGCGCAGCTTCGCGAGCGCGCTGCCGTCCTCGAGCGCGCGCGCGACGCGCGCCTCGCCGGCCTTGCGGTCGCGGACCTTCCTGGCGAGCACGAGCATCTCCGCGGCAGCGAGAGACACGAGACGGGCGAGATCAGGTGGTCCCTCGCCGCGAAGCGCGTCGATGGCCTCGCGCACCTCCAACGCGTTACCCACCGCGTACCCCAGGGGCTGGTCCATGTCCGTGATCTCGCAGGAGACCGCGAGCCCGTTCGCCTTGCCGATCGAGACCATCGCGCGCGCGAGAGCACGGGACGACGGGAGGTCCGTCATGAAGGCCCCCCGGCCGACCTTTACGTCGAGGACGACGGCGTGAGCGCCCGAGGCGATCTTCTTCGACATGATGCTGGAGGCGATGAGCGGGATCGCGGGCACCGTCCCGGTGGTGTCGCGCAGCGCGTAGATGAGCCCGTCCGCGGGTGCCAGGTCCGCGGTCTGCCCTGAGACCACGACGCCGATGCGCCCGAGCTGGTCCAGGAACTCCTTCGTCGACAGGTCGACGCGATAGCCCGTGAACGACTCGAGCTTGTCGAGCGTGCCGCCGGAGAACCCAAGGCCGCGGCCGCTCATCTTCGCGACCGGTGCGCCGCAGGCGGCGACGAGGGGCGCGATGACAAGTGTTGCCTTATCTCCGACGCCTCCGGTGGAGTGCTTGTCGACGACGCGGCCGAAGCCCGTAAGGTCGAGCCGCTGGCCGGACCGGACCATCGACATCGTCAGCGCCGCGGTCTCCCGCGCGTCCATTCCCTGGAACACGACGGCCATGCAGAACGCGCTCATCTGGTAGTCCGGCACCTCGCCGCGCACGTACGCCTGGATAAGAGCGTCGATCTCGCGATCCTCGAGCCGGCCGCCGTCGCGCTTGCGCTCGATGAGCTCGACGACGCGAATGCTCACAACCGCGCGACGACCTCGGTGACCAGGCGCGCGAGGCGCTGGCCGGCGGCGTTCGCGACCGCGAGCACGTCCTCGTGGTGCACGTGCTCGATCTGGCCGGGGATGCCCGTCGCCATGTCCGTGACAGTCGAGATCGCGAGGATCCGCATCCCGGCGTGCCGCGCGACGAGCACCTCTGGCACCGTGCTCATGCCGACCGCGTCGGCGCCCCAGCCGCGCAGCATCCGCAGCTCGGCCGGCGTCTCGAAGTTCGGGCCCGGCACCGCGACGTAGATCCCCTCGCGGAGATCGGGATCGACCGCATGCGCGAGCTTCCGCAGCTCTTCGGTGTAGGTACCGACCATGTCCGGGAAGCGTGGGCCGAGTGCCTCGTCGTTCGCCCCCCGGAGCGGGTTCGACGGCATGAAGCTGATGTGGTCCGAGATGACCATGAGGTCGCCGGCCTTGAAGGATGGGTTCAGCCCGCCGCACGCGTTCGTGAGGATGACCGTCTCGATCCCCCAGGCATTGAAGACCCGGATCGGATACGTCACCGCGTCCATGTCGTAGCCCTCGTAATAGTGGAGACGGCCCTTCATGACCGCGACACGCTTGCCGCCGAGCTGCCCGACGACGAGCTCGCCTGCGTGACCGGGCACGGTGCTCTTCTGCCAGCCCGGGATCTCGCCGTACGGAATGCGGGTCGCACTTGTGACGTCGTCGGCAAGGCGCCCGAGGCCCGACCCCAGGACGATCGCGATCTCGGGGCCGTCCTTCACGCGTTGGCGCAGGGCGGCGACCGCGGCCTCAATGCTCATCAGATGCCCCCGTCCTCTTTCAGGATCTTCTTCTTCAGCAGCGAGAGGAACGGTGCCATCGACGCCGTCCGTACGAGCTTCACGACAGTCTCGCTCCGCCGGACCTCGACCCGGTCTCCGACCTTGAGGTCGTGCTCCTCCTGTCCGTCCAGCGAGAGCCGCGCCGGCTCGTCCTGGACGACCAGCTCGATGCGCTGATCGCCGTCGAGCACGACCGCGTTCCGGAACGAGAGGTGCGGCGCGATCGGCACGATCATGAGCGCGTCGGAGCGCGGCAGGATGATCGGCCCGCCGACCGAGAAACCATAGGCGGTGCTCCCGGTCGCGGTCGCGACGATGAGACCGTCCGCCCAGTAGACCGTGAACGGCTCACCGTCGATGCGGACATCGATGTGGATCGAGCGCACGAGCGACCCGCGCGCGACCACGACGTCGTTCAGAGCGTTCACCTGCAGGAGCTCCGCACCGCCGCGCACCAGGCGCGCGTGCAGCAGCGTGCGTTCCTCGCATTCGTAGCGACCCGAGGTCACCTCGGCGAGGGTCGCATCGAGCTGTTCGATGGACGTCGCGGTGAGGAAGCCGAGCCGCCCGAGGTTCACGCCGAGGAGCGGGACGCCGAGCGGCGCGAGGGCGCGCGCGGCGCGCAGGATCGTGCCGTCGCCGCCGAACACGCACGCGACGGCGGCGCTCTTCAACTCTTCGCCGAGGCTGAGGTCGTCGAGCGACAGCTCCACGACCTCGTGCCCCGCGGTGCGCAGGCGCTCGGCGGCGGATCGCGCGGCCGCGAGGGCCTGCGCTCGGTCGCTCCGCGACGCGATGACGAGCTTCACTCCGCGGCCTCGCGCGCGAGGACGCCGATGCGACCAGGCGCCAGGCCCGCGTCGCCCTTGCGCGCCAGCACGAAGATCTCGCGGTTCCCCTCGCGGCCGGGCAGCCGTGACGCGACGACCGCCACGACCCCGAGACCGTCGGCGGTGAACCGCTCGGCGACCGCGACCGCTGCCCTGGCGCGGGCCTCCGGATCGCGGACGATGCCACCCTTGCCGACCGCCTCGCGTCCCGCCTCGAATTGCGGCTTCACGAGCGCGAGCACGTGGCCGTCACCCTTGAGGTGGCGGAACGACGGCGGGAGCGCGACGCGGAGCGAGATGAAGGACAGGTCGGCCACGATGAGGTCGACGGGCTCGGGGAGATCGAAGCCCTCCCTGGCGTTCACGCCCTCCCGCACCACGACGCGTGGATCCGTGCGGAGCTTCCAGTCGAGCTGCCCCTTACCGACGTCGATCGCGTAGACCCGCACGGCGCCGCGCTGCAGGAGCGCGTCCGTGAAGCCGCCGGTCGACGAGCCGACGTCGGTAAGGGGCAGCTCGACTGGAAGCTCCGCACGGATCCACGCGTCGTGGTG
>JBKJTV010000027.1:0-7887 GCA_046589985.1 Candidatus Limnocylindria bacterium
CTACTGCCATCTCTCTTCTCCTATTTCCGCACGCCGATCCAGTGGCAGGTGTCGCCACTGGTCAGCTTGCCGGAGGCCGCGGCCATGGTCTTCTCGAACATCTCCGTCGCCATCGGCTGTTCGATCTCGCGCCCGCCGAGGGCGGCGATGAAGCCGACGACGACGGGACGCTTCTCGACCGAGTAGAGCGCGGAGCGGATCTCGTTGTAGAGGACACCGCCGTAGTACGGCGAGCCGAAGCTGTAGTCGCGGTCGATGACCCCGACGGCCTTGAAGCGCGAGAGGCTCTTCACGATGTCGGCGGTCGGGAACGGGCGGAACCATTTCAGGCGGACGAGGCCGACCTTGTGGCCCTGCTTCCGCAGGCGCCTGATCGCGACCTTCATCGGCAGCGAGAGCGTGCCCTGGCCGAGGAAGACGATCTCCGCGTCGTCGGTCATGAACTCGTCGAGGAACGGGTTCTCGCCGCCGCGTCCGAACAGGCGCTTGAACTCAGCGTGCGCCTCGGTGATGACGCCGAGTGCGCTCCGCATCGCCTGGTCGTTCTGCATCCGGATCTCCATGAGCCAGTCCTGGTCGACCTGCGGCGCGATGGTGATGGGGTTGTCCGGGTGGAGGAGCCGGTCACCGAGGTCGAACTTCGGCAGGAACGAGTTCACCGCCGACTGGGTCGGGATCTTCACGATCTGCTGGGAGTGGGTGAGGAACGCGCCGTCCAGGCAGATCGCGATCGGCAGCGACACGCGCTTGTCCTCGGCGACCTTCCACGCGGTGAGGGCGAAGTCGAGGGATTCCTGCGCGGTCTCTGCCCAGCAGAGCAGCCAGCCGAGGTCGCGGACGGCGAGCGCGTCGTTGTGCTCGCAGCCGAAGGCGCCGGGGTCGTCGAGGGCGCGGTTGCCGCAGATCGCGACGACCGGCAGGCGCAGGCCGGCGGTCACGGCGATGGCCTCGAAAGCGTAGAACCAGCCGACCCCCGAGGAGCCGACGAACACACGTGCGCCGACGGCACACGCGTGCTTCACGATCTCGAACTGGCTGTGCTCGCCGTCGGCAACGATGTACTCGACGTCCATCTTCCCGTTCGCGATGAGCTTCGCCGCGGCCTGCATGACCCCGTCGTACGGGCGGATCGGATACGCGGCCATGACATCGACGTCGGCGAGGCGGATGGCCTCGGCGATCGCCTCGCAACCGGTCGCGAGCTGCTCGGTCTCGACGTCGCTGTGCGGCTTTTCCTTGATATCGATCGCCATCAGTCCTCACCTCCTGTGTCCGCGCTGGGCTGGGCACCGGGTGTCGCGCGGGGCGCCTTCGGCGGCGGTGTCGCCGACACGCCGCTCTTCTCTTCGAACCAGGTGTTGTAGCCGTCGTGGTCGTTCTTCCACTGGAGCCACTTGAGATCGTTGTCCTCGAACTTCATCTCGTCGACCATGACGATGCAGTCCTTCACCGGGCACACCTGCGCGCAGATGCCGCAGCCGATGCAGGCCTCGTACACGACCTCGTAGTGGCCCTCGGGGGTCACCTCGAAGCACTCGTCCGGGCAGTCGAGCCAGCACATCGTGCACTTGATGCACGTGTCGAAGTTCACGACCGGCCGGAGCGTGCGCGCGCCGTATTTCTTGTAGTACGGGTTGCGCTCGCCAGGCTTGCGCGCGTCGACGATGACGCCGGGACGCATCGTCGTCCAGCCTGGCTTGTCGAACTGCAGGACCTCGTGGCCGGTCGTGCCTTCTCCCACCTGCACCGGCCGGAGGATCGTCTGGTCGTACCCCAGCTGCGCGGACGCAACGGCCTCGGCGTCGTTCGTCTGCTCCTGGATGAGCTGCTTCACGTCGTCGAGCCGCACCCAGCCCGGGGCGAGCTTCGCGAGCGCGCCGAGCACGCGGTGGTCGGTGTGGTCGTCCTTGAAGACCCACAGACCGGCGAACGACGCCGCGCCCGGGACGACCGCCAGCGTGTACGGGCGCTCCGCCGCGTCGGTCTGCGCGAGCACCTCGTCGACCGTCTTCTCCGAGGTGACAAGCACGGCGCCGCCCTCGTGGATCGGCTTCCAGATGGGCTGACGTCCGTACCAGGCCCAGGACTCGACGCCCTTCACCAGGGTGTCGTCCACGGCGACGGCGATGTCCACGACGCTGGGTTCGAACTTCGCCATGGACGACTCGAGCTCGATGTCGTCGGCCGCGACGACCGCGAAATACTTCGCGGGAACGCCGTTGCGCTCCGGCGAGTCGCCGTAGCGACCGAACGCCGTGCCGGTGTGCCCGCGCTTGCGCGCGGCGAGCACGATCGCGCGACAGATGCGCTGCCCGAGCGTCTTCTGGAAGATGCCGCGATAGACCACCTCGATGGTGATGGACCGCTTCTCGTAGGTCCTGACGGCCCCTTGCGCCGGCGCCTCGATCGTCATGCGCTCGCCTCCTTTTTCAAGAGCTTGAGGATGCCTTCCCCGACCGCGTGGATGTGGTGCGCGGCCGCGGTGCGCGCGGCCTCCGCGTCGTGGGCTTCGAGAGCTTCGAGGATGCGCCGGTGCGCGTCGACCGACGCATGCGCCCGCGTGTTCGTCTGGAGCCACTGCTCGCGCGATGCGCGCAGGACATCCCAGATGACCGCGAGCATCGTGACGAGGAGCTCGTTCCGTGAGGCCTGGCCGATGAGCTCGTGGAAGCGCGTGTCCTCCTCGGCGTACGGCTCGCGCGCCTTTACCTTGGCCTGCTGGGCCGCGAGGATGTCGCGGAGCTCGGCGAGCTCATCCGCGCTGATCCGCTCCGCGGCACGCGCGGCGATCGCGGGCTCGATGAGCCCCCGGACCTCGATGACCTGCTCGAGGCTGTGCCCGCGCGTGATGAGCGACGCCAGTGGCCGGGTGACGGCGTCGGAGGTCGCCTCGCGGACGAACGTGCCGCCGCCGGCGCGCGTCTCGACGATGCCGAGGAGCTCGAGGGAACGGAGCGCCTCGCGGACCGATGCACGTGAGACCTGGAACTGCTCGGCGAGGTGGCGCTCCGCGGGCAAATGGTCGCCCGGGCGGAGCTCACCACGCTCGAGGAGTCCCTCGATCTGGCTCACGATCCCCTGATACAGGCGGTCGCGTCGGACAGGCTGGACAAGCGTCAGCGCCGTGCCTCCCTAGCCCCAGGACCGGCCTCGGTAGCCCGAGTCCGGCCCCTGGCAACTGGTCAGACCAGTTGGCAGAAAAGTAACGCCGCCGGGAGCGCGGGGTCAAGGGGCGGGCGGGTGTTCCGGTCCAGCGGAGGGTCGGGCACCCGCATCGTTCCGAGGCTCCGTGGGAGAGATGAGGAAGATCCAGATGTCCCAGACCATGTGGCTGACGATGAGCGCGGGCATCGGCGCGCCCAGCGCCCGGAGCGCGCTCCAATAGAGCCCGGCCACCGATGCCGCGCCCATCAGCGTCGCGTTCCGGGTGACCAGGTGCGCGCCGCCATATGCCGTCGCAGCCGCGAGCGCTCCGCGCCGTCGTCCCCAGGCCGCAGCAAATCGGCGCTGGAGGTAGCCACGCCAAAAGAGCTCCTCGGCCGGCCCGACGATCGCCGCGAGGCGCGCCGCGATCTCGGCTCTGGGACGGAGGTCACGGAGCGCGTAGATCTCGCCGATCTGCTCTTTGCCGCGCGGCATGGTGGCGCGCGCGAGCCGGTCGCCGATCTGGAAGATGCCGTAGAGGCCAGCGGCGATACCGAGCCCCAGCGGGATGTCGCGGGGCCGCGGGCGCGCGCGGAGCAGCTCGTCATCGGCAAGGACCGCGAGCGAGCCGAGAGCGACGCCCGTCTTCGTCATGCGTTGCCAGAACCGCGCGCGCGGCCCGCCGAAGGTGAGCGCGAAGAGGCCGTACGCGACGCCAAGCGCCGCGATGGTCCCGGGTCGGAGCGGGCGGCCGGCTTCGATCGCTACCTCAGGAGCGCCGTCGCCAGCAGCCCGAGCACCAGGAGCGCACCGAACGTGGCGTGGAGCTGGGCCGTCTGGAGGTCGATCATCGCGATCGCCCGCTGCTGGCCCTGCGCGCCGAGCTCGCTGGCGCGGATGACGCGCACGAGGAACGGCAGCGAGAGCACCGCGAGGACCGCGTGGAGCGGCATGACGCCGACCGAGACGCCGAGGGCGATCGCCATGTACGCGCCGACGACGAGCGCGACGTACGTCCAGTGCGACGTTCGCCGGCCGAAGCGGTTGGCGAAGGTCGCCGCGCCGATCCGGGCGTCCTCGCTGATGTCGCGCCACTCGTTCCCGTGGAGGATCGCGGTCACCAAGAGGCCTACCGGCACGCTGACCCAGAAGGCCTCCGGGGTGAGCTGGCCGGTGATCGCGAAGTACGTGCCGCCGACCATGAGCGGCCCCATGAGCAGGAAGACGAGTGGCAGGCCGAGCGCGTGGAACTTGTACTCGAAGGGGGGTGCCGTGTACGTGTAGCCGCCGACGAGCCCCAGGAGCCCGAGCCCCACGATCGGTAGGCCACGTACCGCGACGAGGGCGATGCCGACGAGCGTCGCAACGGCGAACGCCACGACGACGAGCCCAAATGCCTCGCGCTCGCCCAGCCGCCCCTTGAGCAGGGCGTGGCTCGCGCGCGGGGACGTGATCGTGTCGACACCCTTGCGCACGTCGAAGATCTCGTTCGTCACATTCGTCCCGATGTGGAGCATGACCGCGCCGAGCAGCGCGGCCAGGAAGAGTGTCGCGTCGAAGAGGCCGTACACCGCCGCGAGCGCGCCGCCGACTGCGACCGGCGTCACCGAGGCGGTGAAGCTGAACGGCCGCGCGATCTCGACGTAGGCGGAGAAGCGTCGCCACAAGCGTGCCCCGGCGTCCATCCGCTGCTCCGCGAGCGCCGCGCGGCCGACGACGCGCGCCGAAGCGGAGCGCCCGTATTCCACCGCCGCGCGGATCACCAGATCGGTCTGCGCGTCGTCCTGGACGATGGGCTGGAGGAGCGGGACGCTCATCCCGGCCTCGTGGTACTCGTTGGCCCGCCCGGCCACCTCGTCCACCGTGCCGCAAAGGATGAAGGCGTCGAGCAGCTCGTCGGGGACCAGCTGCCCGGCGCCGTGGTAGTCCTCGGCGCGCCACTTGGCGGCGATCGCGTTGCGCAGCTCCGGCTCGAACCCGGCCCGTGTCAGCGTGCTGTCAGAGAGTATCGACATCATGTAGATGACGAACGGCTCGCGCTTCGCGCGGTTGAGCGCCTCGCGGCGCGTGCGGTCGACCAGCGTGAGCAGGTAGCCGCTCGTCTCGATGGACCCGGCGTCGCGACCGGCGGCGGCAGCCTCACTGCGCATCTTCCCGAGGAGGTAGCGCAGGCCGGGGATCGACTCCGCCGGGCGCGCGAGGTAGCCGTCGCCCTTGCGGCCGGCCAGCGCCATCATCGGCGTGCGATAACCCGCGATGAAGATCGGGACCCGGTGCACAGGCGCGAACATCGGCTGGAGCGGTGGGAGCGGCGGGACGGGAAGGCGCTCGCCCGCCCACAGCGCGCGGATCGTGTCGATCGCGGCGCTCACGCGCTCTGGCGCCTCGGTCGGGTCGTAGGGGATGCGCATCTGTCCGAGCCGAAGCGGGAGCGCGCTCCCCAACGCGAGGCTGATGCGCCCGGGCGCCATCTCGTCGAGCGAGCTCACCGTCATCGCGATGAGCACGGGGTGGCGCGTATACGGGTTGAGCGCGCCCAGGCCGACGCGGATCCCTTCGACGTGCGACGCGACCGCGCTCGCGTAGGTCACAGCGTCGCGCTCGAAATACGAATCGTGGAACCAGACGGCGTCGAGCCCTGCCGCGCGCGCTCGCTCGGCCCACTCGATCGTGGCGGCGACGCTGCCCCGCGCGGCCAGCCCCAGCCCGATGCGGCGTGCGAGCTCAGCCATCCTAGGCTCGCCCCTCCTTCACGTAGGGGATCCCATCCGCGGCGGGCGGTCGGGAGCGGCCGACGACGCCCGCCAGGATGACGATCGTGACGAGGTAGGGAAGCGACGCATACCAGAAGCTCGGGATGCTCTTCATGAGCGTGCCGAGATCGCCATCCGGCGGGCGAACGCTCACGACGATCCCGAGTGCCGTGATCGCGCCGAAGAGGAGCGCTCCGCCGAACGAGCCGATCGGCGTCCAGCGCCCGAAGATCATGGCCGCCAGGGCGATGAAGCCGCGCCCGCCGGTCATGCCGTTCTGGAAGGAGCCGGTCGACTCGAGCGTGAGGTACGCGCCAGCGAGGCCGGCCAGCGCGCAGCCCGCGACCACGTTGCGGTAGCGCAGCCGGAAGACGTCGATGCCGACGGTGTCCGCGGCGCGGGGGTGCTCGCCGACCGCGCGTGTTCGCAGGCCCCAGCGCGAGCGGAAGAGCAGGATCTGCAGCCCGATGACCAGAAAGAGGACGCTCATCGCGATCGGGCCCTGCTCGAAGAACATCGCGATGATTGGACCGACGACCGGCAGCGACGTGACGCTCTCGGGAAGTGCGAGAGGAGAGATGACACCCGCGCCGCCGCGGCCCGACGGGGAGATGATGAGGCGGTTCAGGTAGCCGGTCACGCCGAACGCCGCGATATTGAGGATCGTCTCGGCGTTGATCTGGTCCGCGCGCACGGTCACGCAGAGCCAGGCGTGAAAGAGCCCGAGCACGGCGCCGGTGAGGATCGCGACCGCGATGCCGAGCCAGAGTGCCGGTCCGCTCCCGAGTGCCTCGTGCAGGGCGAAGCCGGTGAGGTACGCGGTGAAGGCCGCGGTGAGCATGATCCCCTCGATGCCGATGTTCACCACGCCCGAGCGCTCGTTGATGACGCCGCAGAGCGCGCCGAGTGCCAAGGGTGTCGCGAGCGCGAGGATGATCGGGAGGAGGTCTGGCATCACGAGCAGGAGGTACGACCCGAGGTCGAAGAGCAGTCGGGGTATCGCGAGCACTCCGTCCATCAATGTGCCGCCTGATCTCCCCAGCTGCGGGTCACCGTCTCGAGACCTTTGATCTCCGCGCTCGCGGTACGCAGACGGAAGACGCGGCGGACGATGAGGTCCGCGGCGAGGAACAGCACGATCAGCGCCTGGATGATGTCGATGACCTCGATCGGGACATCGGTCGTGATCTGCATGAGCGGAGCGCCGGCGCGGAAGGCGCCGAAGAGGAGCGCTCCGAAGAGGATCCCGATCGGGTCGGAGCGGCCAAGCAGCGCGACGGCGATCGAGTCGAAGCCGACGGACGCGCTGATCCCGCTGGCGTAGAAGCCGATGACGCCGAGGAGCTGGATCGCGCCCGCGAGGCCGCCGAGCAAGCCGCTCAAGGTCATCGTGAGCGTCACGAGGTACACCGGCCGCATGCCGGCGTAGCGCGCGGCATGGGGGTTCGCCCCGACGGTCCGGATCTCGAAGCCGAGCGTCGTCCGATCGAGCAGCCACCGGATGACGAAGATCGCGAGGATGGCGATCGGGATGCCGAGATGCAGGTTGCGCCCGAGGAGCACGGGCAGCGCGGCGTTACCGATCTCGCCTGTGCGGGGGAACGAGAAGCCCGGCGCCCGCGCGAGGTCCGCCACCGCCCAGGCGAGGAGCAGCGCCGCCGCGTTGTTCAACATGATCGTGGTCACGACCTCGTGGGCCCCGGTGCGCGCCTTCAGGATCCCGGGGATGAAAGCGAGCGCCGCGCCGGCGAGCGCACCCGCGACGAGCGCGGCGGGAACGGCGAGGGCCGGCGACGATGCGGCGAGATTCGCACCGACGACGGCGGACGCGAACGCCCCGGCAAGGAACTGCCCGGCGACGCCGATGTTGAAGAGGCCCGCCTTGAAGCCGAGGCCGACGGCGAGGCCGCCGAGCATGAGCGGTGCGGCAGCGACGAGCGTGTTCACGATCGCGGTGCCGCTGCCGAAAGCACCCGCGAGCAGGTTCAGG
>JBKJTV010000036.1:0-2635 GCA_046589985.1 Candidatus Limnocylindria bacterium
GACGACACGCGATGTACCGCCGCTCCGCGTCGTGCTCATCACCGAGTCGAAAGGTCCGGGCCCGTTCGGCGCAAAGTCGGTCGGCGAGCTCGCGAACCCCGCCGTGGGGCCCGCCATCGCGAACGCGATCGCGGCCGCCTGCGGCGCGCGCGTCCAGTCGATGCCGATCACAGCGGACAAGGTGCTCGAGGCGATCGAGCTGACGGAGGGACCTCCGGCATCAGCACGCGTGCGCAGCATGGTCGTGGACGACGCGTGATCGCGTCGACAGACGGAGCTCAGGGCGCGGTGCTCTCCGCAGTGGCGTTCGCGGCAGCCGACAGCTCGCCGCCCCGGAAGCGCCGCACCCGCGGATCCCACACGTTCACGCCGACGAGCGTGCCCCCGACCACCGCAGCGCCCGCGATCACCGCGAGGATCGGGCCCAGCGCGCTGACGGCGATGCCGGTGACGAGCTGCGAGCCCTGGGTGGAGCCGCGCCCGGCCAGCAGCAGTGCGGAGAGCGTCCGGCCGCGGTAGCTATCGTCGGCCCGCAGCTGGAAGATCGTGGTCCGCATCGTCGTCCAGTACGTGTCGGTCGCGCCGATCCCGAAAAGCAGCAGCGCGGACAGGGCGAAGGAGCCTGAGAGGCCGAACATCGCGTACAGCAGCGCGTATCCCGCGCCCATGATCACCATGAACCGTCCCTTGCGGTCGACGTCCCCTTTCGCGACGAGAGTGACGATCGCGAAGAGCGCCCCGGCGCCGAGCGACGCGACGAGGTATCCGAGGCCGTCGGGGCCGGCGTGAAGGAGATCCTTCGCCACGATCGTGATGATCGCCGTGTTCACCCCGAACAGCGAGTGCCCGACCTCGAGCAGCAGCAGGTGTCCGAGCGGCGGCGTGCGGAACGTGTAGCGCAGGCCGTCGACCGTCTCCGACCAGAAGCTCGCCCGCACGCGCTCGGTGCGCGTCCAGGTGCGGATGAGCAGGAGCGCGGCGAGGATCGCGCCCGAGCTGACCGCGTTGACGAGGTACGACGCCGCCGGGCCGAGGGTCGCGATGATGATCCCAGCCAGCGCCGGGCCGATGAGTCGCGCCAGCCGGAAGACCGACCCGTTCAGCGTCGTCGCGTTCTGCAGCTGCGATCGCGGTACGAGCGTCGGGTACAGCGACCGTCGCGCGGGCGCGTCGAACGCGCCGAGCGTTGCCGTGACCGCGCTCGCGACGTAGATGTGGACCGGCGTCACCGTCCCGGTGGCGACGAACGCGAAGAGCGCGAGCGAGGTGAGCGCGAAGCCTGACTGCGCGACGAGGAGGAGGCCGCGTCGCGGCACCCGGTCGGCGAGGGTGCCGCCGACCAGGCCAAAGATGATGATCGCAGCTGCGCGGGTGCCGCCCCAGAGGCCGAGCAGGAGCGGAGAGCCGGTGATCTCATACAGCAGCCACGCCGTGGTGGTCGTCTCCATCCAGTCCCCGACATTCGAGACGGTGAGTCCCGCCCAGTAGAGGGCGAAGTCGCGGTGACGGAGCGGAGCGAGTCCGGGGGCGATGCGCATCGTCCGGGTCAGCGGTACTTCGTCAGCTCCCGCCGCCGGACGATCGCGTCGACGAGCGGGTGTCGGAGCTGAACTCGATGTCCGCGCTCCTCGCGAGCGTGACCGCGTGCTCACGCATCGGCTCGTTGTCAGGGTTCGCGAACCCGGGCTGATGCAGGAGCTGCCACCGCGCGACCTCGACCCCCTTTGCGTCGTGCGCGCAGATCGCGTCCTCCACGACGACCACGGTGTAGCCGCGTGCGCAGGCCGCGAACGACGTGTACAGCACGGCGCCGTGGGCCGCCATGCCGAAGAGGCACAGCACGCGCGCGGCACGCTCGCGCAGGAGCACGTCGAGGGAGGTCCCGTAGAACTTGTCGGCGGAAGAGCGGACGATCGGATCCGCGTCGCCCGACCAGAGCGATGGATGGATCACGGCGTCCTCCCGTCGTCCGACGGTGAAGACGAGCGGCACGCTGGCCGCCCGAGCGCGGCGGACGACATCCGCGGCCGTACCGAGGATCGCGACGCAGCCCGGCCGTTCGGAGATGACCGGCTCGACGAGATCGAGAACGAGGACCACCGTCTCGCGCGCGTCGAGGCTCAGCGGTACTTCGTCAGCTCCCGCCGCCGGACGATCGTGTCGACGAGCGCGGGCGTGCGCGTGGTGGTGACGTGCTCGAGAGCGCGCTCGAGCGCGGGCCGCACCTTGTCCGGCTCGGCGATCGGTCCTTCCGCCCACCAGCCGAACGAGCGCGCGAGGGCCGCGAAATCCGGCGCGGGATCCTCGATGTCCATGCCGATGTGGGCATTCGCGCGCGGCGTGCCGCGGTGGTCGGCGACGCGGAGCTGGTGCTCCCAGTCGTTGTAGTAGGCGCGGTTGTTGTACATGACGACGAGCAGGGGGATGCGGTGCTTCGCCGCGGTCCAGAGCGCACCCGGGTCGTACAGGAGGTCGCCATCGGGCTGGATGTCCACGACAAGGGTGTCCGTCCCGCGGTACGCGAGGCCGACGCCGAGCGAGGTCGCGATCTGCGTCGCCGTGCCGAACGATCGCGACCTCGCTCGGCGTCGGCCTCGCGTACCGCGGGACGGACACCCTTGTCGTGGACATCCAG
>JBKJTV010000135.1:0-6308 GCA_046589985.1 Candidatus Limnocylindria bacterium
GCCCATTCGCCGCAGCGAGTTCGCGTAGTTCTCGAGCCGCAGGTAGCCGCCCATATGCGTGCGCGCGATCTCTCTCGCCCGCGTCGCATCCCGCTCGAGGACGACGGCCTGCTCTACCGCGAGCAGCGGACCGGGACCGAGGATCTTCCTCGCGAACGGGGTGTGCTCGACGGGGACGAAGTACGGATGCGCGCCCGCGGTCCGCGCACCGGCGAGGGCCAGCATCTTCGGGCCGAGTGCGGCGAGCACGCGTGGCGCCGGCTCCACCGGCTCGGGCCCCGCGTAGCGCGCCGCGTCCATCGCGTCCAGGTACCCGCGCATGTGCTCGAGCGGCTTCTCGTACTTCCCGCCGCGACGGCGGACCGCGGGCTCGTGGCTCACACCGAGCCCCAGGAGGAAGCGGCCCGGGTACGCCTCGGCGAGCGCGCGCTCCCCGTTGCGCATCGCGACCGGGTCGCGCGCCCAGATGTTCGCGATGCCTGTCGCGACGATGAGCCGCTCGCTCGCGGCGAGCAGCAGCGCCGAATGCGCGAAGACCTCCTTGCTGACCGCCGACTCGGGGATCCAGAGCGCCCGGTAGCCGAGCTCCTCGATCGCACGTGCGAAGGCGCCCGCGTCACTGGCGGTCGCGCGGTCTAGGTGGAAGCTCCAGACGCCGATGCGCCCGAGCCGAGCCGCGATCGCGCGCGGGTCCGTCACGAGGCCAAGGCTAGACTCTCGCGCCGCGTGGAGGCGCGGCTAGGAGACAGCGAGGCCGGCGGCGACGCTCCGATAGAGGTCCGCGTCGCGGACCGTCGCGGAAGGGAAGGTACGGCCGAGCAGGGCCCGCGCGGACGGGATCGCACTCGACCCACCGGTGCAGACGACCTCGACGATGTCTCCGGGTGCCACACCCGCGCGCTCGAGGACGGTGTCCAGAAGCAGGTTCACGCGTTCGAGCATTGGCTTGATCCGGACCTCGAACCGGCGGCGGGTCACCAGGGCGTCGACGTCGACAGCGCCGCGGTGAAAGGAGAGGAGGGTCGACGGCAGGGCTGAGAGCTCGCACTTCGTCGTATCAGCGGTCGCGAAGATCTCGTAGCCGAGCTGGAGCTCGATCGCGCTGCGCAGGGCCGAGAGCTCGCGGCGTGGCGCGCCCGCGCGAATGAGATCGTCGAGCGCGTCGAGCAGCCACTTCTCGTTCAACGCGGAGAGGGCGCGCCAGTCACCGATCGCGTTCGTGACGAAGCGAGGGAGCATGAGACGCTTCGGTCCCCATTCGGTGTCGGCCCCGAGGCGCGGCGCGACGGTCTCGTCGATGACGAGCTGCGTCATCCGGTCGCCGCCGATGTCCGCTCCGGCGGTCGACAGCACGTCGATCAGATCACCGCTGCGTCGGGTCACGCAGAGATCGAGCGTGCCGCCACCGAAGTCGAAGACCACGGCATGGCCCTCCGGCACGTCCGCGGCGCGAGCGGCCGCCACCGGCTCAAGCTCGAAACGCACGCGGCGGAAACCTGCGAGCCGGGCCGCCTCTTCGAGCCGAGCCAACGCCCGACCCTCCACCTCGGGCCCACCGATGAATTCGACGGGCCGGCCGAACGTCACCTCTTCCGGCCGGATCCCGACGAGCTCGTGCGCGCGATGGCGAACGCGCTCGAGGATGATCGCGATGAGGTCCTGAAGCCCTTTCGCGTCACCGAACACGTTCGTCGGCTGCAGGAGCGGGTCGCCGAGGAACGTCTTGAGCGACTGGAAGAAGCGTCCCGGGGACGAAAGGTCGGTATAGATGTGTGCCTCGACAGTCGGCTGCTCCTTGTCGCTCGACTGCACCCGGACGCCAAGGAGCTTGAACTCGCGCGTGATCGGCCCGCGGGCGGCGTTGTCGGAGAGGAACGCCGTGATCGCTGCCTGGCCGACGAGCGCGCTGCCGTCACGCCGCAGGTAGAGGACGGTCGGCATCGTCGTCCCCACGTCCGGGTCGAGCGGGAGCACCGAGACGACACCGTCCCGCTCGACGGCGAGCGTGGTATTGGACGTGCCGAAGTCCAGGCCGAAGCGCATGGACGCCGACGATACCGGCGGGAATAGCGAGAGGCTCCCTTTCGGGAGCCTCTCGCCGCAAAGGCTGGGCCGCTGGTGGCCCGGGTATGACGACGTGTGTCGCTAGGTCGAGGTCTTCCGGCGCCTGAGCATCGCGAGGCCGGCGCCGATGGCCGCGAAGCCGATCGCCAGCCCGGCGGTGCTCGCGGCGGCGGTCGAGGTCGCAGGGAGCTGCGAGATCTCAGGCGCGCTTTGCTGGCCGAGCACCCCGGCCGGCTGCTGCTGGGTCTCCGCGAGCTGCGATGGCGCGCTCGACTGCACACCTTCGACGATCACGATGACCTGGCCGGTGGGACCCGATTCGAAGCCCGCGACCGCGCCGAGCGGGGTACGGACCTCGTTCACCAGACGTTCGTTGTTGAAGATGCGGACGACGCGGAACTGCTGGCCACCCTCGACGACGGTCGTCGTCTCGGTGCGGACCGTGGTGTCGCCAGCGGACTGCGTGTCGTTCGCCGCGTCGTTCGAGGTACCGCCGGTGCTACCCGTACCGCCAGTGGTCGTGCCGCCAGTGGTCGTGCCGCCGGTCGCGGGGCACTCGACCTTGAAGACCTTGTGCTTGTAGGTGATGACGGTGTTGCCGCTCTTGCCCGCAGCGTGCTTCATCTCGACGAAGAGCTTGTAGTGGCCGTCAGCGATCTTGAAGCCGGCGCCGCCGTTGTTGTCGGTCCAGTCGCCGGCCGAGCTCGCGGTGTAGGTGCGGACGCCGACCGGTGCGGCGGCCTTGGTGGAGTCGCCGTCGCCCCACTTGTGCTCCTGGATCCACCAGCGTCCGGTCTGGGCGCTGTCGAAGTTGTTGCCGTGGATCTCGAAGCGGCAGACCTTCGGGTCGTTCGCGTTGTCAGAGCCGTTCTTGTGCTCCGGGTATTCGTGCACCCTTACGGTGCCGTTCGCGCCGGGCGGGTCCGCGGACGCCACGCCGCCAGTCAGGCAGAGGATCGCGACGATCGCGATGAGGGAAATGAGAAAGCTCGGTGCGCGCATCTTTGGGGTCCTCCAGCAATTTCAGCTTTTGCCCCGGCCGGACCGGGGGTGTACGGCTGGACGTAGGGCAGGGCTGCGGCCAAGGCGGCCCTCCCGGGTCACGGGACGACGACGCGGGCGTAACGAGCACCGCACAGTGCGAATACGGTCCTGCGTAGGGGCGCCGCCTTCACCATTCCGACACCTGTTCGGGTGCCGATCGACCGACGTCGGGACGATTGAGTCGACACCCGTACGTACCCCGCTCCGTGGGTCTCGCGTGGTACAAACATCGCGGAATGGCGGAAGAAGGCACCACCGGGCGACCGCGCACGCCCGAGGCGACCACGCTCAACGGCGATCCCGCGACCCGCTCGGCCGGTGAGCCGGACCGCACCGACGCGTGGGCACCGGCCGCACCGCCGATCGATCCGCGCGGTGAGCTGAGCGCCGAGGAGACCGAGGAAGAGGCCGAGGACCGCGAGGCGATCGAACGCGTTCGCCGTGAGCTCGTCATGGTCGAGCAGGCGGTCCACGGGGCGACCGAGGAGCGCGAGCGCCTCGAGCGTCAGGCGGTGGAGATCCGGCAGCGGACCGGCCGCGAGATCTCTGTCATCGAGAATGCCATCGGGAGCGTCAGCGCCGAGCGCGGCCGCCTCGACCGCGAGGCCGCGGAGCTCCGCGAGCGTACCGAGCGCATCAAGCGCGAGATCGCGCAGACCGAAGCGACGATCTCCGCGAACGGGCTGCAGCGCGAACGCCTCGAACGCCAGGCGGGCGAGCAGCGCGAGCGGGTCGAGCGCATCGGACGCGAGGTCGCACAGGCCGAAGCCGCGATCCACAACGCCGTTCTCGAGAAGGAGCGTCAGGAGCGCAAGGCTGACGAGCTGACCTCACGGATCCAGCGCGAGATCGAGCAGATCGACTTCGTCATCCGAGGCGCGACCACTGACCGCGAGCGCCTCGAGCGTCACGGCGCCGAGCAGCGGGAGCGCCTCGAGCGCATCAAGCGCGAGATCGCACAGGTCGAGGCCGCGATGGGCACGGCCGTCGAGGAGCGCGAGCGCCTCGACCGCGTCAGCCGCGAGATCGCACAGGTCGAGGCCGCGATCTCGAGCTCAACGTCGGAGCGGGAGCGCCTGGAACGCAGGCCGAGCATCCGCGAGCGCACCGAGCGCGAGATCGCTCAGGTCGAGGCGGCCATCAACATCGCGGCGCAGGAGCGCGAGCGCGCCGAACGTGAGGCGGCTGACATACGCCAGCGCACCGAGCGCGAGATCGCGCAGGTCGAAGCGGCCATCCACAGCGTCGCCGCCGAGCGCGAGCGCCTCGAGCGCCGTGCGGCCGAGGAGCGGGAGAAGCTCGAGCTCGTGAAGCGCGAGGTCGCGCAGCTCGAGTCATCGATCACGGCTGCCCTCGCCGAGCGCGACAGCTCCGGGCGCCGTCTCGCTGAGGCACGCGAGCGTGCGTCACGAGACCTGGCCGGCGTGCTCGCGATCCTGAACGCGGCCGACGCTCAGCGCGAGCGCCTGCAGCGCAAGGTGGACGAGGAGCGCGAGCGCCTCGAGCGGATCCGTGGCGACATCGTTCGCGTGGACGGCTCGACGAACGGTGCCCTCGAGCAGCGCGAGCGCCTCGCCCGCGAGGCCGCTGCGGAGCGCAACCGTCTCGACCGTGTCCTACGCGAGATCGCACAGGTCGAGCTCGCGATCGCGAGCGCGCTGTCGGAGCGTGAGCGTCTTGAGCGTGTCGAGCGCGAGATCGCCGCGGTCGAGGCCGCTGCGACACGATCCACCGATCGTGACCGGAACGCCGTCGAGCTCATGCGGCCGGACGTGCCGTCCGAGCCGGATCGCCTCGCCGCGGCTGCACCGGCGGTCGCGCTGGAGCAGGCGCCCGTGGAGAGCCTCGGCGCCCCCGCGCCGGAATCCGCCTTCAGAGACCCGTCGCCGACCGTCGAAGGGCCGTCGCCGGCCGTCGAGGAGAGCGATCCGGTGAAGCGCGCGCGTATGCAGCTCAGCCACTCCCGGACCGCGTCAGCGGCGCCCGCCGCGGTCGCTACGGAGAAGCGCGAATTCAAGACCATCGTCGACCCGGACCGCGGGGGCCAGGAGCCCGCTGGCACGCCCTCGCGGTACGTCGTCTGGGCGGCACTCGCTATGGTGGCGGCGCTGGTCGTCTTCGCCGCCCTCGGGCTGGCCGGCATCGTGTCCGTAGAGCCGCTGGCGCCACGGGTCGCGCTCGTGATCGCAGCGCTGATCCTCGTCCTCGGCTATGTCATCTTGCGGCGGAAATAGCCGGCGCGAGCCGCCCGATCTGCGCGGGCCGGATGCGCTAGGAGGGCAGCGCCCCTGTCTGCGGTGGTGCCTGCAGCCCGAACGGGACCAGGCCGTCGACGCCGACGCCTACGCCTCCGACATCCTTCCAGGAGTGTCCGTCGCGCTCGTCGGCCGGGCAGAACGCCCAACTCCCTGAGTGAACGGTGAGATCTCCGACTGCCACACGGCCGCTTCGGCCGTGTGCCGGGTCAATGCATACGTAGCGGATCAGCGCATCCATCCCCATACCCTTCGCCGACGCTACCAGCCGACCCCGCGAGCGGGGTAACGGAACGGTGGCGGGTCAGCGGCATCGCCGAGACACGCCGTAGGCACGACACTGTGGGCGATGCACACCCAGGTCGCGGACGACCAGTTCATCGGCCCGGCCGAAGCAGCGCGGCTGGTGGAGCGCGGCCTGGCCATCCTTATCGACGTCACTGAATCCGGCGCCTGGGCAGCCCTGAGCCACGTTCCCGCAGGATCGCTCCGCGTCACGCCCTCCGAGTTCCGCGAGCGGATCGCGGAGCTGCCGAAAGAGCGGGTGCTCATCACCTATTGCACCTGACCGCATGAGGAATCGAGCGCCCGTGCGGCGCGCAGTCTCCGCCACCGGGGTCACCAGGCCTTCGCACTGAAGGGTGGCATCGGGGCCTGGCGCAAAGCCGGGCTTCCGATGATCCCGCGTGAAGTGGAGTCGATGACGCAGCTCGTCGACCTCTGCCCGGAATGCCAGGGTCCGGCGAGCTCGCACACCAGCTAGCGGCGGCGCGCTAGTCATTGCCGTCGCGGTCGAGGGTGCGGTCCAGGTGCATCCAGATCACACGCGAGTAGCGGAAGATCAGAGGGACGAAGGCGAGGAAGAGACCGTCGGCCGCGAGAAGCGCCCACTCGACCTGCCAGCGCGTGATCCAGAGGACCGCCGCGCTCAACAGGGCGAGCGAG
>JBKJTV010000321.1:0-2801 GCA_046589985.1 Candidatus Limnocylindria bacterium
AGCCAATGCTCGCGGTGCCGCTCGAGCGGCTCGCGCTGCGGCGCGCAGCGGATCCGATATTCATATGTGCGTCCCGTCGCCGAGAACCTGGCGTGGAACTCGTCCCCCGCCGGCTCCAGTGCCGAGATCGCGATGTCTTCGGGAAGGAGGGCGTTTACCCCCCGTCCCAGTGCCCCTCCGTCCAGCGCCGTCGCCGTCCGGAAGTTGATCACCTGCCCTATCGCATGGACCCCCGCGTCGGTCCGCCCCGCACCGGTGATCCGCACCGGCTCGCCGCAGATCGTCGCGAGCGCCCGTTCGAGCTCGCCCTGCACCGTCGACGCATTCGGCTGGACCTGGAACCCGGCGTACCGCGTCCCGTCGTAGCCGACCCGCGCCTTGAAATTCTTCGTCCTGCTAGGAACCCGCCTTTGCAGTCTTCTTCTTCGTGGTCTTCTTGGCTGCCGTGGTCTTCTTCGCCGGCACCGTCGTCTCGTCGGCCTTCGCGGCGCGGCGGGGGATCCGCAGGCGGCGGCGTGGCTTCGCCTCTTCCGCGGCTGCGGCGTCGGCCGCCTTCGTCTCGTCGGCGCCCGGCATGAGCTCGATGAGCATCACCGGAGCGCTGTCGCCGACACGACGTCCGAGGTGCGTGATCCGGGTGTAGCCCGAGTTGCGGTCCGGGTAGCGCGCGGGAAGGTCCGTGAAGACCTTCTCGACGATCTCCTGCTCGAAGAGGAAAGCCGCCGCCCGGCGTCTCGCCGCAAGGGAGCCGTCCTTCCCGAGGCCGATGATGCGGTCCACCAGACGGCGGACCTCCTTCGCCTTCGCTTCCGTCGTCTTCACGCGCTCGTAGCGCAGGACCGACAGCGTGAGGTTGCGGAGCATCGCCTTGCGATGCGCCGACGGGCGTCCGAAGGTGCGCTGATGTACCTGGTGCGGCACTAGCGCTCTTCGTCCTTCAGCGTGTCGGTGCTCGTGTCGCCGCGGAGCTCGTCCACCTCGGTGTCGGCGTCGATCTCGTTGTCGCTGGCGGAGTCCACGAGGTCGTCGACCTCCTCGACCGTGCCGTTCTCGCTCTCGTCACGGACCGGCGGATCGATGAGACCGCGCGCCGCGAGGCGCTCCTTGATCTCGTCGAGCGACTTCTTGCCGAAGTTGCGCATGCGAAGCAGCTCCTCGTCCGGGGTCTGCAGGAGCTGGCCGACCTTTGTGATGCCGTGGCGCTTCAGCGAGTTGAACGCGCGCTGCGGCAGGTCGAGGTCCTCGATCGGCATGTCCGCGATCCCAGAGGGGAGCGCGCCCGGCACGCTCGCCGCCGGAGCGGTGAACGCGGCCTGGGAGCGCGTGAGGCCCTGGAAGAGCGAGAACTGCTGCACGAGGATCTGCGCGCCCTGCGCGATGGCTTCGTCCGGCGGCGTGGTGCCGTCGGTCCAGACCTCGATGATGAGGCGGTCGTAGTTCGTGACCTGACCGACACGCGTGTTCTCCACGTTGAAGTTCACGCGCTTCACGGGTGAGAAGAGCGCGTCGATCGGGATGACGCCGATCGGCAGCCCCTCGCGGCGGTCGCCGGAGGTGAAGCCGCGACCGGTCTCGACCGTGAGCTCCATCCAGAGCGAGGCCTCGGGCTCGAGCGTCGCGAGATGTGCCTCGGGGTTCACGATCTCGATGTCGCTCGTGGTCTGGATGTCGCCCGCGGTGACGTCACCGGGGCCTTCCTTCTCGAGCGTGAGCGTGACCGGCTCACCCGCGAAGGAGCGCAGACGGATGTTCTTCAGGTTGAGGACGATCTGGACGACGTCCTCCTTCACGCCGGGAACGGTCGAGAACTCGTGCGCGACGCCGCGGATGCGCGCAGCCGTGACGGCCGCGCCCGGCAGCGAGCTCAGGAGCACGCGGCGCAGCGAGTTGCCGAGCGTCGTGCCGTAGCCCGACGAGAGCGGCTCGCATACGAACTTGCCGTAGCGGTCATCGCCCTCGAGGCGCTCGATCTTCGGGTATTCCAGTTCGACTGACATGGTCATGTTCGGATCTCCTCTGCTAGTGACGCGCGGTGTCTGCACGCTTGCCGCTTACGCGGCGCGTGCAGCTCCCGATGCCAAGCCTGCTTGTCATCGGGAGTAGTGCTCGACGATGAGCTGCGTGTCGACCTGCGCTTCGATCTGTCCGCGCTCCGGCGCGCTGATGACCTTCGCGGTGAACGCGTCCGGGTCGACCTCGAGCCAGGGCGGGCGCGCCTGGGTCTTCGCCCATGCGAGCACGTCCTTGAAGTACTGCGACGACTTGCTCGACTCGCGCACCGCGACCAGGTCGCCGGCCTTCAGGCTGCGGCTCGGTGTCTTGGAGCGCCGACCGTTCACCGTGATGTGCGCGTGCGTCACGAGTTGGCGCGCCTGCGAACGCGACTTCGCGAAGCCCGAGCGGTACACGACGTTGTCGAGACGCGACTCGAGCAGCTCGAGGAGCTGATCGCCCGTCGCGCCAGTGAGCTCGTCGGCCCGGTCGAAGGTGCCCTTCATCTGTCGCTCCATGACCCCGTACATGCGGCGCGCCTTCTGCTTCTCGCGCAGCTGCAATGCGAAGTCGGAGACCTTGCGCCGGCGCTGCTGGTGCATGCCAGGGGGCGAGGGCCGCTTGTCGAACGTGCACTTCGTCACGCACTTCTCGCCCTTCAGGTAGAGCTTCATGCCCTCGCGGCGGCACAGACGACATCTCGGACCGGTGTAACGAGCCATCCCTACTCCTCTAGACCCGGCGCCGCTTCGGTGGGCGGCAGCCGTTGTGCGGGATCGGCGTCACATCGGTGATCGCCGTGACCTCGA
>JBKJTV010000026.1:0-4246 GCA_046589985.1 Candidatus Limnocylindria bacterium
GGCGGCGCGGCGGTGCTTCTGTTCCTCGTCCGCACCGGCGACGCTCCGTCCGGGATCCGGAAGCTCACTGCGATCGTCAACGTCGCCGCGATCGCAGCGGCCGCGGCGCTCCTGCCCGCTCTGCCGCGCGGCGATCTCGCGCAGCGAGCGGGGCTGCAGACAGGGCCGCTGGCCGCGTTCGCGCAGGCGCTGCCGCTCGTCGTCGGCTTCCTCGTCGTCCACGCGATCGTGTGCTTCCTGCCGTGGCGCTTCCTGCGTGAGGCGGCGGGGGCGCTTGCGGTCTCGAGCGGCACGTTCGCCCTCGTCGTCGCCGCGACCGCGCGGCCGACTCAGGAGCTCTACGACCCCTTCGCGCTTGCTGCGCTGCCGCTCGGCGCGCTGGCGCTCGGCGGCTCGAATGCCGCGATGCTCCTCGGCCACTGGTATCTCGTGACACCGAAGCTTTCGCCGGCGCCGCTGCAGCGTGCGGCGATCGCGGTCATCGTCGCGCTCGCGCTCCAGGGGGTCCTCGTCGCGGTGTCGGTCGGCCGCGGCGAGCTTGCGGGGATCACGCAGACCGCGCTGTGGATCGCCGTGGCGCTCCGTGTCGGCGTCGGTCTCGCGATGGCGGCAGGCGTCGTGATCGGCGCCTGGTGGACCGCGCGCATGAACACGCAGTCGTCGACAGGACTGCTCTACGTCGGGCTTGGTTGCATCCTCGCGGGCGAGGTCTCCGCGCGCGTCATCTTCTTCCTGACAGGGGCCGCCCTCTGATCAGGTGATCAGATGATCAGGCCTTCTTCTTCTTGGCCGCCTTCGCCTTTTCGATGCGCTCGCGATCCCGCAATGCGGCCTTCACGGTGGCGAACTTCGAGAGCGTCCCGCGGCGGTCCTTTTGGACCTTCTTCTGGAAATCAGGGTCGTTCGAGGTGCGGCGTGCGAGGGCCGCGTCCTGCTGTGCGTCCTCCACGATCCGGGCGAGCTTGCGTAGGGGCATGTCGGCCTCCGTTCCCGATGCGGAGTGTAAGAGGCGAGGTAATGCGGGCGGACCGCTGGGAGTGAGAATGGCAACGTGATCATGATGCAGATGCGCGGCGGTCCGGGCGGCTTCCGCGATGCACCGCGGGCCCGGCCCTCGTGGCCCGTCTACCGTCGCCTTCTCGGCTTCGCCCGCCCGTACACAAGGCGCCTCGTGCTCGCGGGCGCGCTCCTCGCGGTGTCCACGGTCCTCACGCTGGCGTGGCCGCAGTTCATCCAGCGCATCGTCGATGGCGTCATCGTCCAGGGTGACGGCGCCGCGCTCGACACCCTCGTGCTCGTCCTCGTCGCTCTGCTCATCGTGCGCATGGTGGTCGACGGCTACCGCGGCTTCCTCGTCTCCTGGACCGGTGAGCGGATCATCGCGGACCTGCGGATCCGGGTCGCACGACACCTCATGGGCCTCTCGCTCTCGTACTTCAACGACCGCAAGACCGGCGAGATCCTCGCGCATGTCACGAGCGACGTCACGCAGCTCCACTTCGCGGTGACGCAGTCCGTCCTCTCGATCATCTCGCAGCTGCTCACGCTCGGTGGCGGCGCGATCGTCGTGTTCGCGATGAACTGGCGGCTCGCGATCCTCACCTTCACGGTGGCGCCGGTCGGCGCGCTCATCGCGGTGTTCTACGGACGGCGGATCCGCAGGATGAGCCGCCAGGTGATGGACGCGCAGGCCGAGGCGATCGGCATCCTGCAGGAGAGCCTCGCGGAGATCCGCACCGTGCAGGCCTTCACCCGCGAGCAGCACGAGTCGTCGCGATTCACGGCAGGCGTCAAGAGGCAGTTCGACGCCGCGATCCGGATGACACGCTGGTCCACGAGCATCGGCCCACTGCTGTTCTTCCTGACGTTCACGAGCAGCATCATCGTGCTCTGGTACGGCGGGCACCTCGTCATCGATGGCGAGCTGACCGTCGGTCAGCTGTTCGCCTTCATCCTCTACATGGGCATCGTCGCCGCGCCCGTCGGCGGTCTCGCCGGCGAGTGGTCGCGGCTCCAGCAGGCCTTCGGCGCGGCTGACCGCGTCTTCGACGTGCTTGATCGCCAGTCCGAGGTGAGCGACGAGCCGGACGCCATCGCCGCGCCGCGCCTGGACGGCCGGATCACCTTCGACGCTGTCCGCTTCCGGTATGGGACCGGACCCGTGGTGCTGGACGGCGTGAGCGTCGACGTCGCGCCGGGCAGTGTCGTGGCGCTCGTCGGCCCCTCGGGCGCCGGCAAGACGACGTTCGTGAACCTCGTTGGCCGGTACTACGACCCGGTCGAGGGCACGGTCCGTGCGGACGGCAGCGACATCCGCCGCTTCACCGTCCGCTCGCTCCGCGAGCAGATCGCCGTGGTGCCTCAGGAGCCGATCCTCTTCGGCGCGAGCGTGCGGGAGAACATCGCGTACGGCCGTCTCGACGCGACCGAGGAGCAGATCGTCGCGGCCGCGGAGGCCGCGAACGCGACGGAGTTCGTGCGCCGGCTCCCTCAAGGACTCGAGACGCTCGTCGGCGAGCGGGGCGTGAAGCTCTCCGTCGGTCAGCGTCAGCGCATCGCGATCGCGCGAGCGCTCCTGCGCGACGCCCGCATCCTCCTCCTCGATGAGGCGACGTCGTCGCTCGACAACGAGTCCGAGTACCTCGTGCAGCAGGCGCTCGACCGGCTCATGCGCGGCCGGACGACGATCGTCATCGCGCATCGGCTCACCACCGTGGAACGCGCCGACCGCATCCTCGTGCTCGAGCGCGGCCAGATCGTCGAGGACGGCACACACGCCGAGCTCATGGGCCGGCGCGGCCTCTATCAGCGGTTGTACGACCGCAAATTTGAAACACCCTCTGTGCCGGTGACGCCCGAAGAGCCCGTCCACCGCATCCTGGTGGGCGGCCCGCCGCCCCGCTAGGTAGCGCCTACCCGCCGATCAGCTCCAGCGTCGGCAGCGACGGACAGCAGCGTGAACAGGCCTGCGAGGGTGAGCGCGGCGCCCGTCAGCGCCGCGGCGTCGGTGGCGGCCACCGCCCGGAGGGCGATGAATCCGATGCCGTTCCAAACGAACAGGTACTCCACGATCGGCAGGCTGGCGACCGAGACCCTGAGGCCGCTGCCCAGGGACTCGAGGAGCAGACCGGTCAGATGCGGCAGCAGGTGGACGCGCAGGATCCACGTAGGAGACAGACCCTTCGCGTGCGCGGTCGTGACGAAATCCGATTCGAGCAGCTCCGCGAGCCGAGCAGCGACGAGCTGCGCCGTTGCCGTCACGGCGGGGATCGAGACCGCCAGGAGTGGCAGGACGAGGTGCTCGTCGTAGCCGAATCCGAAGACCGGCAGGAGACGGCCTCCGGCTGACTGTCCGGCGAAGATGACCGCGAGCTGGAGCAGGAGTGCGACGAAGAATGACGGGATCGCCGCGAGCGCTGCCGCAACGCCAAGGATCATCCCGCTCGCGAAAGCGCGCCTGCGCAGCACGGCGGCCGCCGCACCGAGCAGCGTACCGACGGTGAGCGCGAGCAGGGCGGCGCCCACGAGCAGCGCGAGGCTGCGGAGTGTCGCGTCGAGCAGCAGCCCCTCGAGTGGTTGCCGGTAGATCGTCGCGAGTGGCGCGTCGCAGGTCGGCGTCGTGAGGCCGGGGAAGGCCGTGGCGCCGGGAGGCCGGCAGGCAAGGCTCGAATTCAGCGAGAACGGCCGGTAGCGGCCGAACAGCCACGGCAAGGCGGTGGCACAGATGACCCAGAGCGCGAGCAACGTGAGTGGGAGCCGCCCGACGCGCAGGAAGAGCACGCTCAACGGGCGAGCTCCGGCGCGCGCTCGGCGTACCGGCCGAGCAGGTAGGCCAGGAACGCGGCGCCATCCGCGACGACGTCCGACCTTGGATCGCCGATGCCGAGGACGAGCAGGGTCCGCTGTCTCACGAGCGCCTCCAGCCCGGTGACCCACCCGAGGTCGTCGACCGACTTCGAGGTCACCGTCCGCTGGAAGGGCAGCCCGGCATCGCGCGCGAACTCGTCGACGAACAGCTGGATCTCGCCGCGCTGGGTGATGAATCGAAGACGGTCTCCCCGGAGCGTGTCGAGGCCAACGACGAGATCGATCCGACGCCCGGCGAAGCGCGAGACGATCGCTCTCGCGTCGGGGATGGGATCCGCTCCCGGATCGAAGAGCACGAGGATGAGCGGCGGAAGCTCGCGGCCTCGGAGGGCCGCGAGGACCGTCAGCAGAGCGGCCGAGCCGCCGGGGTCTCCGTCGA
>JBKJTV010000071.1:0-7561 GCA_046589985.1 Candidatus Limnocylindria bacterium
GCAAGTGACGCGCGGCCGTCGATGACACGCTGGGCGGGGATGACCTCACGCAGGCGGTCGCCAAGAGATCGCGCGAGCGTCGTCATGCGCTGCCTATGCTAGTGACGTGTCTTCTTCAGTGATCGCCGCGCAGACGGCGCAGCGCAGCACGTCCGTGCACGTCAGCGAGGCAGACCTCAAGACCTGCGTCTCGTGCGGCCTCTGCCTGAACGACTGCCCGACCTATCGCGTGCTGGACGATGAGGCCGACTCACCTCGCGGCCGCATCCAGCTCATCCGCGCGCTTGTCGCCACCGAAGACCGGCCCGACCGCTCTCTCGTGTCGCATCTCGACGCGTGCCTGGTCTGCCGTGCCTGCGAGACAGCGTGCCCCTCCGGCGTCCCGTTCGGCCGGATCATGGAAGGCGCGCGGGAGGTCGTGCGCGAGCGGGCGCCTCCGGGCGGGATCGGCGGGAAGGCGTTGGACATCGGCCTCGCGACCGTGTCGCGACCCGGGCGCGTCGGCCTCGCGACGAGGCTCGGTGGCCTGTATGTCCGCAGCGGGCTGCAGTCGCTGATCCGTCGCCTGCACCTGCTGCCGGGCAGGCTCGCCACGATGGATCAGCTCCTCACGGCCCCTGAGGGTGCCGCCTACGCTCCGCGCGAGCGCGAGGGCGCGGACGTTGCGCTCTTTGCCGGCTGCGTCATGCGGTCAGCGTTCGGCGAGACGCAGCGCGCGACCGCGCGGGTGCTCGAGCGCGGCGGCCATCTCGTCGGCTCACCGCCAGCGCAGGTCTGCTGCGGCGCCCTTCACGCTCACGCTGGTGACGGTGAGAGCGCGCGCGCGCTCGCGCGCGAGAACATCGCAGCGTTCGGCGACGGGGTCGTGCCGATCGTCGTGAACGCCGCGGGGTGCGGCGCGCACCTGAAGGCGTACGGGGACGTCCTCGCGCGCGATCGCGCGTGGGCTGCACGCGCACAGGCCTTTGCAGCGCGCGTCCGGGACGCGAGCGAGATCGCGTCGCCCGCTGCACCTGCGAACCGCCTCAAGGGCGAGACGCGCGTCGTCTACCAGGATGCCTGTCATCTCGCGCACGGGCAGAAGATCCGGCGCCAGCCGCGCGCGCTCCTGCAGGCGGTCCCCGGCGTCACGCTCGTGCCGATACAGGATCCGGAGCGGTGCTGCGGAAGCGCGGGAATCTACAACCTGACGCATCCGGAGGTCGCGGGCGTGCTCCAGCGGCAGAAGGTCGAGGCGATCCTCGCAGCGGCGCCGGATGTCGTCGTGAGCGCGAACCCCGGCTGCATCCTGCAGCTTCGCGCCGGGCTCGCGGAGGCCGGCGGGAATATTCCCGTGGTGCATTTGTTGCGCTTTCTCGATGATCCTGCGGCCTGCTTGAGCGCTCCGTCGTAGGGGGCACGCTCGGCTTGGCGAAACCAGGCCTCGCGAACGCAGGATCCGGCACGCGGGTCGAACATGTGAGAAAATAGATGCACCGATGAGTGTTTCCCGATCCACCTACCGTCATCGGCTCAGTTCCGAGGACGTCCGCAAGGGCCGCATCCTGATCATGAAAGAGGCGTGGAAGCTCTTTCCCGAGCCGGGCGCGCCCGTGGCGCTCCGCATCGGCGCACGACGCTTCGACGCGCAGATCAGTGCGGAAAAGTGCAGCTGCGTCCCCCCGGAGCATGAGCATTACCACCTCGTCTGCCCGGCCCTGAAAGGGCAGACCGGGTTCAAAGCGAAGGCGCTCGTCGTCATCGCCAAAGACTCCGATGGCGGGTACCGATTCGTCGAGGAGCGCGGGTAGACTGCGCGAAATGGCGGGCCCGACCTTCATCTTGATCCACGTCTTCGGAAACGTCCGGGACGAGCTTGATCGCTCCGACCGTGGCAAGAAGACCTACTCAGGCTGGCTTCGGGAGTTCGTCACGGACACGCCGCAGCGCCTGACCGAGATCGCGCGTCTGCTCGACATCCTTTCTGAGCAGGGCTGGAAGATGGTCGGCTCCCCATACGACTGCGACGTCATGCTCGAGCGCGCGCAGGCACGCGAGGTCGCGGAGCAGGACCTTCGTCGCGCGGAGGTCTGGGACCGCCTCGCGAAGGTCGCGTCGGCGGACGACGACGGACACGTCATCTGGGCCGAGCACCCCGAAGGAAAGCCAGCGGCACCGCGCCGCCGCCGCCGCGTTCGTCGGCCACCAACGCGAGAGCAGGGCTCCTAGCCTCTGCCGCATCCCCTCGGCGACGAGCTGACCGAGCTGCACGTCCATCTCGGCGGCGCGGTCGATCCAGCGGCGATGTGGAGCATCGCTCATCGCCAGGGCATTCGGCTCCCCACGCGTGACTACTGGGAGTTTCTCGACCTCATCACGGTGAAGAAGGGCTCGCGGAAGTCGTTCGACGAGTTCCTCGCACTCTACCGTTGGACCGAGCTCATCCAGTCGAGCCCGCTCTCCGTCGAGGAGTCCGTGTACGAGGTCGTCGGCGGCGCCTACCGAAAGGCGAACATCACGACGCTCGAGCTGCGCTACAACCCGATGAAGCGCAACCGCGGCGGTGAGCGTGACCTCGACCACATCATCATGGCCTCGATCCGTGGCCTCGATCGCGCCCGCCTCGACTATCCGGTGAGGGCAGGGCTCATCTTCTGCCTCGACCGGAGCTTCGATCACGCGCTGAACGAGATCCTTGTCGAGAAGGCGATCGCCTATCGGCGGCGCGGCGTGATCGCGATCGATATCGCGGGGCCGTCGAGCGCGGGCTTTCGCTACCGCGACTACGCGGACCTTTTCCAGCGCGCGCGTGATGCCGGCCTCGGCACGACCGTCCATGCGGGCGAAGATGACGGTCCCGATTCCGTCGCCGAGGTCGTGGAGCACCTCCGGCCGGATCGCATCGGACACGGGATCCACGCAGCCGAGGACGCCGAGCTCTGCAAGCGGCTCGCGGAGCGGAAGATCCTCCTCGAGATCTGCCCGTCTTCCAACCTGCACACGCGTGTCGTGAGCGATCTCGCGCAGCTGGGCGAGTACATCGGCGTCTTCAAGCAGCACCACGTCCGCTTCAGCTTCAACACCGATGGCCCCGAGATGCTGCAGACGACGCTCCGCGACGAGCTGCGCCTGGCGGTACAGGCGGGGATCGTCACGAAGGATGAGCTCGTCCAGTGCGGGCTGTGGGCGGGCGAGGCTTCGTTCATCGGCAGGAGCGACGCTTGATGGGCCGCGCCTTCTGGCGGCTCCTGGTCATCTGCTTCGCGTGGTCGCTCGGCGCCGTGCTGGTCTACGTCTTCCAGGCACGGTCGCTCGAGACCATCGTCCCCGCTCTCTTCGGTATCGCCGCGTACGTCCTCACGCGCGACGAGGTCCAGCGCCCGGGCGGTGGTGGAGGTGACGGGAACGTGAAGTACTGGCGCGGGCGGCGCGTCGATGACCGCCCGCCGAGGCGCTGGAACTGAGCGCGCGCCTCGTAGCCGACGACCGCTGGCGCCAGCTCTTCGACGAGCTGCGCCTCGCGTTGCGGGAGCTGAACGAGCTCGAGCCGGGCGTCCTCGACGACAGCGCAAGCGAGGAGGACTGGACGCGCGCCTGGGGGCAGTACGCGGGGCTCCTCGGCCGGATCGGTCACCTGCACCAGCGGCTCCAGTCCCGGCGGGTGGAGCTGCTCGACGATTGAGGCCCGCGCGCGCCCTCACCACGGCTGCGTCGTCGCCGACGTGACCTAGACTCCGCGCCGATGAGTGACCCGCGTGTCGAACGCCTGCGCCGCGTCCCGATGTTCGCTGGCTGCACCGACAAGCAGCTTCAGTTCATCGCGAGCCGCGTCGACGAGCTCGACCTCACGAAGGGGATGGTCCTCTGCCGCGAGGGGCAGAGCGGCGGCGATTTCTTCATCCTGCTGTCGGGCGCGGCCGAGGTGAGCTCCGGCGGCCGAGCGCTCCGGACGCTCGGTGAAGGAGAATTCTTCGGCGAGATCTCGCTCTTGGACAACGGGCCACGGACGGCCACCGTGACTGTCACCCAGCCGGCACGCGCGCTCGTGCTCGGGCCGGCCCAGTTCCGTGACGTGCTCCACCAGAACGCCGAGATCGCGACGACGATCCTGTACGCAGTCGTCGGGCGGCTACGGGCCGGGAGCCACCTCCCGCACGGGTAGGTCCGCGGACGGTGGGCTGATCCATCTCCGAGGTGCGAGGAGCGGTGTCCAGCGTGGTACCCGCGCGCGATAGGCGCGGTACTCGTCGCCGAAGATGCGCTCCAGCCGCTCTTCATCGTCGCGCACCCGAAGTGCGAATCGTCGCGTTTGCCGCAGGGCCAACAGCACCGCGAGAGGGGAGCGCGTGCTGAGCACGAGGCCGGCGAGGAAGATCAGGTGACCCAGATACATCGGATTTCGCGTGGCGCGGTAAGGGCCGTCCGTGACGAGCACGCGCGGCGGGCTGGCGGAGCCGCGCGGGCCGGCGCGGCGTACCCGGCGATGGTGGCCGGCGAGGCGATACAGGCCGTAGCCGGCGAGCAGCAGTGGGAAGCCCGACAGGCGGTAGCGCGGACTGCCGCGAAAGTAGTCGACCGCCATCACCGCGCAGGGGATCGCGACGAAGGTCTGGACCGGAGACGATGAGAGCGAACGCGAGAGGCGGGCCACCGGGTGAGCGCTCGCGGGTCCGATCGTCACTTCCCTGATTGCGGCTCGGCCTTCTCGGCGCCCGGCTTCACGCCAGGCCTCGCTCCGAACGACGCCGCGCGCATGACGTCCATCTCGGACGGGTTGTCGTGCCGCATGACAAATGGCGCGAGTGCCCAGACGATCGCCCGAAGCGGCTCCGGATCCGCGATCTGCCGACCGAAGCGTTCGGTGACGAACGCGAGAAACTCATTCGGGCCTACGAGCCGACGTACCTCGATACGCGATGTGGCGCCGGTCGGCACGCACGCGACGTGTCCGAGCGTGAAATCGCGCTCGCTGTTCCCGTCCGCAGTCCAGGACACCGCAGCGTCGCCCGGTTCGAGCGGCTTGCGGCAGATGTCGCACACGAGGTCGTACTCGCCCATCTCTTCCAACCCTCTCGCGTCGCGGACTTCGTCCGCTTGCTCGGTGGGGCCCTGCGGCTCGGCCGGGCAAAGCCCGTCCTCGCCTGTCACCATTGTCCGTGATGCAGCAGCGGTACGGCTCTTGGGGCCGGATCCTGCGCGTCGACCTGACGGCGCGCACGACCTCGGTCGAGGAGATGGACGAAGAGACCTTCCGCCGGAACCCCGGGGGACGAGCGCTCATCGCCCACTACCTGCTCCGTGAGCTGCCGGAGGGCACCGACGCGCTGTCGCCCGACAACATCCTCGTGTTCGCAATGGGGGTCCTGACGGGCACCCCGCTCTCGGGCGCGTCGAGGCACGCCGTCGGCGCGAAGTCGCCACTTTCCGGTGGATTCGGCGAGGCTGAGGTCGGCGGGTTCTGGGGGGCCGAGCTGAAGCGCGCCGGCTGGGACGGCATCGTCCTGAAGGGCGCGGCTTCGTCGCCGGTCTACCTCTACATCAAGGACGCGCAGGTCGAGATCCGGGACGCGGCGCACCTCTGGGGCCTGGAGATCATGGACACCGAGGAGACGCTGAAGGCCGAGGTCGGCGAGCGGCTCGCGCGCGTCGCAGAGATCGGGCCGGCCGGCGAGAATCTCGTCCGCTTCGCCGGCATCGTGAATGACTTCAAGGACATCGCCGGCCGCTCGGGCATGGGGGCGGTGATGGGCAGCAAGAAGCTGAAGGCGATCGTCGTGAGGGGCTCGCAGAACCTGCCGCTCGCGGACGCCGCGAAGGTGAAGGAAGTCGGCCGCTGGGTGGCCGACACGCTGCAGGAGAACCACTGGGCGTTCCATAACTTCGGGACCGGCATGGGACTCGACGGCTACGCACGGGTCGGCGGTATGGCGGTGCGGAACTTCTCCGGCGGCCCGTTCGAAGAGGCCGCTGAGATCAGCGCCGAGGCGCTCGTGGACAAGGGCTACCGCGTGAAGATGGAGGCCTGCTGGGCGTGCTCCGTCCGTTGCAAGAAGGTCGTGAAGATGGAGACGCCGTACCAGATCGACCCGAAGTACGGCGGTCCCGAGTTCGAGTCCATCGCCGCCCTCGGATCGCAGTGCGGCGTCGGCGATCTCGCGCTCATCAGCAAGGCGAACGAGCGCTGTAACGCGCTCGGTGTGGACACGATCTCGCTCGGCGCGACGGTCGCGTGGGCGATGGCCTGCCGGAAGGCGGGGATCCTGCCCGACGCCGAGATCGACGGTGAGCCGCTCGAGTTCGGGAACGGGCGCGCCGTCCTCGCGGCGGTCGAAGCGATCGGCCGGCGGCGCGGCCTCGGCGACGATCTCGCCGAGGGCTCCGAGCGCGCCGCGGCGAAGCACGGTGGTCGCGAGCACCTCACGACGGTGAAGGGCCTCGAGCTCGCGATGCACGACCCGCGGCAGCGCACTGACTATGGCCGGCAGGTGCGGGTCTCCTACGCGACGAGCCCGACCGGCGGCGACCACATGAACGGCAATCTGCCGTCGCGCTCGGCGCGCAACACGGTCGGCATGTGCTTCTTCCTCAAGTACGACGACACGAAGCTCGCGGACATCCTGAACGCGGTCACCGGGTGGGGCATCGGCCCGGCGGAGATCCTCGAGATCGGGGATCGCGCGCTCGCCCTCACGCGCCTCTTCAACCTGCGCGAGGGGCTCGACGCGAGCGACGACCGACTTCCTGGGACCGTCCACGCGCCGCACGTGAGCGGCGTGCTGTCGAAGGTGCGGCTCGATGAGGGCGGGGTCCAGGAGCAGATCCACGAGTACTACCGCGCGCGCGGCTGGAACGACGCCGGCGTGCCGACGGACGAGACGCTCGCGAGGCTCGGTATCGCGGAGTACGCCCGCGCCTAGCTGGCGCTTCACGTCCGTACGCGAAGAGGATCTCCCGCTCCTCGAGCGCTGGCTCCTGCAACCGCACGTCCGCGAGTGGTGGGATGACACGCCTGGCGATCCGTATCCGGACCTTTCCGAGTGCCGGGCGGTGCTGGCCGGCGAGGATCCGACCGAGAACTTCATCATCAAGGCCGATGGCCGCCCGGTCGGTTTCATCCAGGCGTACCGCGTCGATGATCATCCCGAGTACGCCGCCGCCGTGGACCTGGGCGAGCCGGCCGCGGGCCTCGACGTCTACCTCGGAGAGCCGGACATGCTCCACCGCGGGAACGGCCCCGAGCTCCTGCGAGCCTTCCTTCGCGAGATCGTCTTCGAACGCTACGGCCCGCTCTGCGTCATCGGCCCGGCGAACACCAACGTGAGCGCGATCCGCGCGTACGAGAAGGTGGGCTTTCGCCACTTCAAGAACGTCTTCGTGCCGGGCGAGCGTCATCCCGAGTACCTCATGCGCCTGCGGAAGCAGGACCTCCCGTGACACGCATCCTCCTGACGGGCTTCGAGCCGTTCCTCGGCCGCAGCGTGAACCCGTCGTGGGAGGCGGTCAGGCAGCTCGACGGCGAGGTCATCGCCGGCGCGTGGGTCCGCTCGGTCCGCATCCCGGTCATCTACCGCGAGTCCGTCCG
>JBKJTV010000085.1:0-3068 GCA_046589985.1 Candidatus Limnocylindria bacterium
CCGCCACGGTCGCATAGTCGAAGCCCGCCCGGAACTGGAGCAGGGAGGTGAGCAGTTCGTTCTCGCGGCGGATCTCGTCGAGCCGTGCCGCGTCGTTGCGAAGCAGCTCGTTGTCCTGGCGCAGCGCCTCGTTGTCCAGACGCAGCCGGTCGAGCTCCGAGATGGCCGTCCCGATGGACGCGACGCCCGAGGCGACCCCATCGAGCGCCGACTGGATCGGTCGGAACGCGAATCCCACCCCGCCCTGGACGTCGCGGACCAACGGATTCGAGGACAGGGCCATGAGCATCAGGCTGATGACCAGGAGCACGGTGAAGGCGACGCCCCGACGTCGGGTGGCGCGCGCGTTGAGCATCGCGGTCATCGGCCGGGCGTCGTCGTTCGCCGTCCGGCGTCCGTCAGCGCGGCGGGCGCGCGTACGTCTCGGCCACGAGCACGCGGTCCATCGCGTCGAGTTCCTCGAGGACGATGCCCGTACCCCGGGCGACGCAGGTCAACGGGTCGTCGGCGATATGGACCGGCATCTGGGTGGCCTCGGCGACACGTCGGTCCAGGCCCGCGAGGAGGGCGCCGCCGCCGGCAAGGACGATTCCCTGATCCATGATGTCGGCGACGAGCTCGGGCGGCGTCTCCTCGATGGTGTCCTTGACGGAGTCGACGATCGCCTGCACGGACGGCTCGATCGCCTCGCGGATCTGCGCGCTCGTCACCTCGATCGATCGCGGCAGGCCGGTGAGCAGGTCGCGCCCGCGGAAGAAGGTGGAGACCTCCTCATCGAGCGGATACGCGGAGCCGATCTCGATCTTGATGTCCTCCGCCGTGCGCTCGCCCATCAGCAGATTGAACTCGCGCCTGGCGTAGGAAACGATGGCTTGGCCCATCTCGTCCCCGCCGATGCGGATCGAACGTGCGACGACGATGCCTCCGAGCGAGGTGACCGCGACCTCCGTCGTGCCGCCGCCGATGTCGACGATCATCGAGCCGGTCGGCTCGCTCACCGGAAGGCCTGCGCCGATCGCGGCAGCCATCGGCTCTTCGACAAGTCGCGCCCAGCGCGCGCCGGCGTTCAGCGCCGCATCCTGCACCGCGCGCTTCTCCACTTCCGTGACGCCCGACGGGATCCCGATGATCACGCGCGGGCGCGGGAACAGCGCGAAGCGGTCATGCACCTTCTGAAAGAAGTAGCGGAGCATCTGTTCGGTGATATCGAAGTCGCTGATGACGCCGTCTTTCAGCGGACGGATCGCCTGGATGCCAGCGGGGGTGCGTCCGACCATTCGCTTCGCTTCCGCACCGATCGCGAGGACCGCGCCGGTCTTCACATCTTTCGCGACGACGGACGGCTCGCTGATGACGATGCCGCGCCCGCGGACGTGCACGAGCGTATTGGCGGTCCCGAGATCGATGCCAATGTCGCGTGAGAAGAGGCCAAACAGACCATCGAACACGATGGGCATCGTACGCGAGGACGCGTGTGGGACGGCGGGCACCGCCGCGTTCAGCGCGTCGTAGCGGCCTTCGGCCGCTCGCACGTCGCTCGTCGTCATGCGGAGCTGCGGCTCCGCCCTCCTCCTCGCTAGCGCGTCGGTCGAGCGGTCGGGGTGGGCGTCGCCAACGGCCGGACCGTGGTGGTCGGCCGGACCGTGGTGCTCGCGCCGACGGTGGCGGACGGCCGTGCCGTGGCCGTGCGTCGGGGTGTCGCGGTCGGTCGGACGGTCGGGCGCGGTGTCGGACGCACGGTCGGGCGCGGTGTCGGCCGGGCGGTCGGTCGGGACGTCGCGCGAGAGGGCTGGCGCGGCGCGGCGGCCGGACCGAAGTTCTCCTCGGTGGGCTGCACGGCCGACGGCGGGGCGACGACGAGCGGCACCGGGCCAGAGGCGCTGAGTCCGTTCAGACGGATCGGCTGGTAGCGGGCGTCGTAGGCGATGACGCGGCGGACCGCGCGCGGCGGCGTCTCCTCGTAGACCCACACGAGCGTGTGCGCCTCGTTCGCCCAGGCCTCGAAGATCCGGATGTGGCCGAAGCGGCGCGGATCGTTGCCGGTCGTCAGGTTCATCGCGTCGCCCGGACGGAGGTCTTCCTTCCCGATCTCGTGGCTCACCTGCCACAGCGAGTCCGTCGAATAGCGGGACACGCCCCAGGTCCAGCTCACGTATGAGGAGCAGTCCATCGCGCGGTTCAAGGTGTTGCCGCCCCAGACGTATGGCGTGCCCAGGAGCGCCTGCGCGCGGGTGAGGATGTCGAAGCGCTTCTGCGCGCTGGCGTCCGGCGGCGGCAGGGCGGCCGCCGCGACGACCTCGGGTGCGGGTGCGGGTGCGGGCGGCGGCGGGGCGACGGGGCCATGCGGGCCGACCTGGTCGGCGCGGAGCGAGCGCAGCGCGGCCATGACCGCCGGCTCGAGCTGCGCCCAGTCCTCGGCAGGGACGACTGCCTGCATGACGAGCCGGCGGTCGCTCTCGCGCGCCATGAAGTAGCGCGTGTAGCTAACGAGACCTTCGTAGGTCGCCGATTCGTCGAGCGTGACGTAGCCGCTCTGCGCGCCGAGCTCTTCGCGGGCGACGCGCGGGTCGATGTCGAGCTCGAGCAGCTCGCTCTCCTCGCGCGCGATGCCGACGGAGATGACGGCGCCGGCATCGGCGATGAGACCGCTCGTGAGCGGGACCGGCTGCGCGTAAAGGGCCGGATCCGTCACGCGCATCTGGAAGCGGGCGATCTCGAACACCGGCGACGCGGGCGCGCTCGAGGGGTTCAGCGAGGTGTGGGGCGCGGGCACCCAGCCCGGCGGCGGCGCGAACGAGAGCTTCGCCACGGGATCGCGGAACCGGCCGGCGCGGGAGGGGTCGAGGGTGTCGTCCACTATCGCGGCGAGGGCGGCCACCGGCGCCGGTGCGGCGACCGGCACGGGCGGCGCGGGCGGCGCCGCGGTGACGGCCGTCACAGGGATGATTCCGACGAGCAGGCCGACGACGAGCAGCGCGCGGACGAGCTCGTGAGACAACAGCTTCCCCACCGCTGAAGAGGAACGAGCCCGTTACCGGACTGTTACGAAGGCAGGCCGACGCAGGAAC
>JBKJTV010000250.1:0-4950 GCA_046589985.1 Candidatus Limnocylindria bacterium
ACGACGGTGATGAGCTCCGCCATACGCGTGATCGAGAGCTGCCAGCGGGCCTTCGACGCGCGGAGGATCGCCGAGAGCAGCGTCCCGGCGTGGCTGATGCCGATGAAGAAGACGAAGCTCGCGATGTAGAGACCCCACGAGATGCGGTCGCGCATCCCGGTGACGATGAGACCGTCCGCGACCTGCGTCGAGTAAGCGTAGACACCCCACGCGATGATCGCGAGGAGCGCGACGAGCCAGAGCCGGTACGCACGACCGGTCCCCACGAGCGGCGCCAGAGCGAGGCGCTCGAGGCGCGCGCGCCACTGCGGCGTGACGCCGGGCGCCTCGCGGCCGCGGTCTACCGCTTCCACGTCGTCGCTCCCTTGACGAGCTTCGTCCACGGCCACCGTGTGGGCAGGCGGCCCTTCGTCGTGGCCCGGCGACCGACGAGCTCGCCGTGCCCGGGGATGTAGTGGACGCGCGGCTCGGTGCCGAGGTCCTCTTTCAGCCGGTAGGCGTTGCTCTCGGCGAGGAGACGCGAGAGGACCACGACGTCGCGGCCGTTCGTCGCGACGTCCTCCTCGAGGTCACCGTAGTAGATGGCGTTGTTCGGACAGCCCTGCGCGCAGTAGGGAAGCCTGCCGGCGCGGGCCATGTCGGGGCAGAAGTCGCACTTCATCACGGTCCCGCGGATCGCGGGGCTCTGGTGCTCGGGCGAGTAGTCCATGAAGAGCGCCTCCGGCGGCTGCGGCGCCGTGCCCCAGTTGAAGAAGCGGCGGTCGTACGGGCAGGCCTCCATACAGATCCGGCAGCCGATGCAGCGCTGCTGGTCGATGAGCACCGTTCCCTCGGGTGTCGCGAACGTCGCACCGACCGGACACACGTTCACGCACGGCGGGTTCTGGCATTGCTGGCACGGCGTGGGAATGAACTGCGTGCCCTTCTCCCCGAGCCGCGCCTCGTAGACCTGGATCCACTCCATTGGCTCGGGGGCGAAATGGCCCTGGATGCACGCCTCCGTGCACTGCGGCGGCTTCCCCGTCGACTGGCACCCGTCGCAGCGACGGAGATCGATGACCATCGCCCAACGGCGCAGCCGCCGGCTCGTGTCGGCCGCAGGAGCCGCGGCGGTGTCGAAGCGGATCGGCGCCAGGCCGACGGCTGCAGCCGTGGCCCCGGCGCCGATACCGAGCCGAGCGAGGAACCTTCTGCGCGAGAGCCGCGTTCCGTCGCGCACGGCTACTGGAAGATGAGCTTCGCGTGCATCCCCTTCTCGTAGTGCTCGGGGGTGAAGCAGCCGAGCTCCCACTCGCCCTTGAGGTTCGCCGGGATGTTGATCCTGATCCAGGCGTCCCGGAGGTTCTCGTCCATCTCGATCTCCCCGTACATCGCGCCACCGACCTCGGCCTTCACGTCGCCGTAGTAGAAGAAGACGTCGGACTCGACGAGCTGGGTGAGGGTCTGCTCGTAGTCGCCGCCTGGCTTCAGCTTCCGGCCGATGACGATCTCATGCACCACCGTGCCCTCGTTGTGGATGTGGATGCCGATGGTCTTGCCGGTCGGGAGCGTGAAGGTCGGATTCTTCTGGCCTTCCACGTTCGCGAAGTAGTGGTCGCCCATGTCGATCTCGACGACCGCCTCGAGGCGCTTGGGCTGGAGCTTGTGGGCGGCGCCCGCCTTGTGGGCGATGACCTGGCCCTTCGCCGGGGTCGGCACGGCTGTCGGCGCGGCTGTCGGTGCTGCTGTCGGTGCTGCTGTCGGCGCGGCGGTCGCCACCGTTGTCGGTGCACTGGCCGCGGGTGCGGACGCGGAGGCAGACACGAGGATCGCCCCGCCCACGAGGAAGACGGCGGCCCGCGCTCGGACATGGCTGTGCATGATCGACACCTCTACACGCGCATCTGGGGGTGGACCCCCGCGTGCGAGCCTGCTCCCCCTGCGGCCTGCGTGGCATGGGGTGTTCTGGGGATTCCGCGGGGTGAGAACGCCCTAGTCCACGAGCCCTCGTCGTATCGCGTAGCGGATGAGCGCGGCGCGATTGTGGAGGTCGAGCTTCGTCATGATGTTGTCGCGGTGCGATTGCACCGTATGCGGGCTGATGTGTAGGTCTTCCGCGATATTCGCCGCGGTCTTCCCCTCGGCGATGAGCTGCAGGATCTCCCGCTCCCGGTCGGTGAGTCCATCGTAGTTCGCGAGGTCCTCCCCGCTCTGGACGCGCCGCAGGTAGTCGCTCACGAGGCCCTTGGCGACCTGCGGATAGAGATAGACCCCGCCGCGCGCCACGGACCGCACGGCGGTGAGCAGGTCCTCGGTATCGGCCCCCTTCAGGACGTACCCCGAGGCGCCGGCGCGTAGCGCCTGGAAGAGATAGTCCTCCCGGTCGTGCATGGTGAGGATGAGCACCTGCACGGCGGGTGACTGTTCTTTGATCATCCGCGTCGCGCCGAGTCCGTTGAGGTCGGGCATCGCAACGTCCAACAGCACGACGTCGGGCAATGCTGCCGCGGCTTTCGCGACCGCCTCTCGCCCGTTTCCCGCTTCGTCGATGACCTCCATGTCGGACTGGGCGTTGAGCAGCCCGACGATCCCGCGCCGGATGACGGTGTGGTCGTCGGCCACGAGGATCCGGATCTTCCCCACTAGACCCCGTCCGCTCCGCCGATCGAGATGGGGACCTCCACCGTGAGCTGCGTGCCGCGCCCGACCTCCGAGCGGATGTCCATCCGCCCGTTCAGGAGACGGGTGCGCTCCTGCAGGCCGATGAGGCCGACGCTGTTCCCGGCGGAGGCGAGGGCCAGATCGACGTCGAAGCCCCTGCCGTCGTCGGCGACGGCGATGCGGACCGCGGAGTCCGAGAAGAAGAGGCGGATGGTGGCGTGCTTCGCCTCGGCGTGCTTCGCGATGTTGTTGATCGCCTCCTGCGCGATGCGGAAGAGCGCGACCTCCAGGTGCGGAGCGAGCCTCACCGCGGGCCGGTCCGATTCGATCATCGTCGTGACGCCTTCTTGGTGGAGGTGGGTCTCCGCGTACCAGCGGATGGCGGGGACCAGACCGAGGTCCTCGAGCGCCATCGGACGAAGGTCGAGGATGAGGCGTCGCGTCTCTTCGAGCAACCGCTTGACGATCGCTTGCGCCTCCTGCAGCTGAGCGACGGCGCCCGGCGGGGCATCCTCGAGCTCGTGACGAGTACGGTCGAGGGCGATCGACAACGCAGCGATCGTCTGGGCCGTCTCGTCGTGGAGCTCGCGGGCCAGCCTGCCCCGCTCTTCCTCCTGCGCCGAGATGACCTTTCCGAGAAGGTCGGTGAGTCGAGCGGTGCGCTCGGCCACCTGAAGCTCCAGCCGCTCGTTCGCATCACTGACCTGCTGGTATGCGTGCCGCAGCTTCTGCCGCATCGCGTCCAGGTTCTCCGCCAGCCGGCCCACCTCGTCGTGGGCCCGTACCTTGATCGGGCTCTCCAGGTCGCCGCGCGCCATCCGCTGGGCCGCGACGGTGAGCTGCTCTGTCGGTCCGGTGACGTGGCGCGTCGTGATCCACGCGACGACGAGGGCCGCGAAGAAGCCGAGCACGGCCGCCAGACCGACGGAGCGGCCCAGGTCCATCGGCAACGACAGCGCGACGTCCGTCGGCTGCTCGAGGACGAGGTAGAAGCGGGAGGAGCTGAGCGGAACGACCGCCATCGCATGGGCTGAGGACCGCTGCCCAGGGGATGGTTCGTGCACGATCACCGCGGCTTCGCGCCGCGTCATGATCCCCTCGAGCACCGGCAGATGCCGGCTCACCTCGCCCGGCCGCTCGTCGGCGCCGATTCCCAGGACGGCGAGCCCGTCGGGATCGAGGACCTCCAGGTGGTAGCCCGTCTCGGACGGTCCAGCCGCGCCCGTCGCGCCCGCCGCGCCCGCCGCGCCCACCGCGCCCGCCGCGCCCACCGCCGCGCGCCAGTACGTCATCGGCGCGTAATCAGCGGAGCTGTTCACCGAGACCAGGTGCACCGCGACGAGCGCGGGCGGCGAGCCCCCGGCCTGCGCGAGCCGGATGACGATCGTCCCAAAGGGGATGCCCGTGGACGTCCCACCGACCGCGGGGATGACGAAGTGGCGCGAGTCTCCTATCTCCGTCGCAGCGGACAGGATCTTGCCGATCTGTTCTCGGGAGCCGATCTCGGGCTCGCCGGCCGCAGCGTACGTCGCCCCTGCGTCCGTGAGGATCCAGACGCCGGTGACGCGGAAGAACGGGAACGGATCGGTGACCGCGATGTGCGCCAGCAGCCGCGCCGTGACGCGCCGGAGCCGCTCCGCGGCCCGCGTGTCCACGTCCGCGAACACCTCATCGGTGTCCCGCGTGATGTGGACGAAGTCCCGCTCGATGATGCTCGCGGTCGCGTACGCGGTGCTCAGCCGCTCCTCGTAGACGAGCTGGGTGGCGTCACCGACCGCGCGGAATCCGAGGTAAGCGAAGCCGCCGAACATCGCGGCGAGGCCCACGGTGACGTAGAGCATGATGCGGGTCTGGATCCCGATGCGGTCGAAGCGATCGACAAGGCGAACGCGCGCCTCGCGCGCCGCCACGGGCTCGCCGCGCGCGCCGGCATCGTCGGTATTCGTCGTCGCCAGTGACACTCTCAGGTGGCTGACAGACTGACCGCCGGTCAAGTGCGGCGGTAGAGGCATGCGACCCATCCTCCAGGGGCCGGAAGGAGGAGCGCCGCGCGACCCTCGAGGTGAGCGACGACGGCCCGGCGCGGGCTACAGGCTGACCGGCCCGAGCCGCATCGCCCGCGCGCCGAGCCGCAGCGCGACCCGCGCAAGCCATCGCTCGGCGCCCTGGCCCATCCAGGCTCGCTCGAACAGCACCTTCCCGATGTGCCAGGCCGCGCCAGGCGCGTGGAGGGCGATGCGGGGGGCCGGCGCCGCGTAGAAGTCGCCGCTGGCGAAGGCCGCGCGGCCCTGCCCGAGCTCGACCCAGCAG
>JBKJTV010000102.1:0-12011 GCA_046589985.1 Candidatus Limnocylindria bacterium
CTTCATGTGGCGGGACCCCCCTCAAGCTGAGCGCCGCACCGGGATGGCGCGGCCACTGGATGGAACGCGGTGTGGACCATCAACGATACGCGTCGTGGCGTGATCCGGACCAGCTGAAGCGCTCGATGGTGCGCGCCGGCTCCTGGTCCTCGCCGGAGCCGCTCACGCGAAAGAGCCCACGCTCGGTCGGCACCAGCAGCCCGTACGCACGCGCGCTCGGAGCATCGCCGGCCGCGTTCCACGACGACGAGCGCGGGTCCCAGATCTCGGAGTCGATGAGCGGGCGGAACCCGCCGCGCGCGGGGAACGCGAGTCCGCCGGTGAGCAGCACGCGTCCGTCGCCGAGCAGCGCGGCCTGCGGCACGACGCGCGGGAACGCGATGCGGCCAGCGTCCGTGAAGCGGTTCTTGCGGAAGTCGTAGCGCTCGGCGGTGCCGCTGCCGTACGACTCGCCGCCGATGAAGAGCAGATCGCCGTTCGCCAGCGCGACCATCGCGTGATTCAGGCGCGCGTCGAGCATCGCCGGGCCGTCTGACCACGCATCGCGCGCGGGGTCATAGAGGAGCGTCGAGATCGTGAGGCGGCCGTCCTCGCGGAAGCCGCCGGCGACGAGCACGCGTCCGTCCGGAAGCGTCGCGATCGAGAGCTGCGTCCGCGCGCGCGGCATCGGCGCGGCCGGCGTCCAGGTGTCCTGCGACGGGTCGTAGATCTCCGTGGTGCGCAGCAGCCGGGTGCCCTGGTTCCCGCCGGTCACGAGGATGCGACCGTCGGGCAGCGCGGTGGCACCGTGATCCGAGCGCGCCTCGAGGAGCGGCTCGCCGATGAGCCAGGTCCGCGAGCCCGGGATGAAGACCTCGACGCGGTCGACCGGCGCCCAGTACGTCGTGCCGCGGTCGCCGCGGCGGAACTCGGTGCCGCCGATGACGGCAACGCGATCGCCCCAGCCGGCGGTGACGGTGTGGTTCACGCGGCCGAGGAGCGGCTGCGTGAGGAGCGTGACACGGCCGGTCGCGGGATCGACGAGCTCGCTCTTGTAGCTCGTGATCTGGGGATCATCCGGGTCGAGCCCGCCGACGACGAGGATCTCGCCGGTCGCGAGCGGCACCGCGCGCGCGTACGCGCGAGGGCGCGCGAGCGAGGCGACGGTGTCCCAGCCCGCGGCGTCCGCCGTCCCGGCGGGGAGCGCGCGGCCGAGCTCGAACGCGCCGGTGAGCGCAAGCGCGACGAGGAGGAGTGCAGGCGCGCGACGCCTATAGGTGCGAAGCATTATTGGACGGTGAGCGTAAGGCTCGCCGTCGCGACTCCCCGGCTCGAGAACCAGGTGACGCCTTCGTGCACGAGGTCGAGGCGGACGGTGTACGTACCGGGTGTCTGCGGCGCCTTCACCACGACCGTCACGGTCGCGATGGCGTTCGCCGCGACGGGCGCTGCGAGCGCGGTGCGCAGGCCATCCCACACGACGGTGCTGCCGGTCGTGGGATTCGCGAGGTGGTACGAGACGTTGATTGTGCCGGGCTGCCAGGCGAACGAGCTCGAGTTCACGAGCATGAGCGGGACGTTCACGGTCGCGCCGGGCGCGGCGGTGACGCTTTGGACCTGCGGCGCGTAGCTCGCGCCGTACGAGGCCCCGGCGGGCGGCGGTGACGGCGGTGGCGGTGCGGCGGCGACCGAGACGGTCACCGTCCCCTCCGGCATCTGCACGCCCTGCGAGCTGAACCAGGCGTAGCCCTCGCGGACGATGTCCCACTTCAGGGTGTAGGTGCCGGCGACCCCGGGCACGGCGACCTGCGCGGCGACCTCACGGAGTTCGCCGGGGGCGGTGCCGTCGAGCGGCGTCCGGAGGCCCTCCCACACGACGGCCCTGCCGGTCGCGTCGTACCAGTGGTACGAGAGGTTCACCGAGGCGTCCCAGGTCGTCTGCCCGAGGTTCTGGACCTTCACCGGGACCGTCGCGGTCGCGCCGGGAGCCAGTGCCGCCGGCGTGCCCGGCAGCATCGACGAGCCGTAGGTGAACGCCTTCGGGATCTCCACGCGCACGAACTGGTCGCCGGTCGCGACGCCGCGGCCGCTGAACCACTGCACGCCTTCTTCGACGATGTCCCAGCGCAGGAGGTACGAGCCGGGGGTCGTGGGGAAAAGCACGTTCGCGCGCAGGCTGGTGCTCCCGCCCGGCTCGAGGTCGGCCGGCAGCAGGGTGCGCAGGCCCTCCCACAGCACGGTGCGGTTCGTCGTGAGCGACCACCAGTGATACGAGAGGCGCATCGGGTTCGCACCGCCGGCCGGCCAGGTGAAGTTGCTGCCGTTCACGAGCACGATCGGCACGCCGGTCTGCGCACCGGTGGCCGCGAGCGTGGTGACCTGCGGCTGGTATGCGGCGCCGTAGGTCTTCACGACCGGGCCGGCAACGGAGACCTGCCGGTCGCCGGTGGCGACGCCCTTCGCCGAGAACCAGGCGACGCCCTCCTGTACGAGATCGAACTTCAGCGTGAAGGTGCCGCCCGTCGCCGGCGCGGTGACCTGCGCATCCAGCGCGACTGACGCGCCTGGCGCGAGATCGGCCGGCAGCTTCGTACGCGCGCCGTCGTAGAGGACGGCACGGCCCTGTGCGTCATACCAGTGGTAGCCGAGGGTCACGGGCGTCGAGCTGGTCGTCGGGAAGATGCCCGAGCCGGTGTTCGTCACGGTGACCGGCACGGTGACGGTCTGGCCCACGCTGAGCGCCGGCACCGCACCGACCACGTAGGTCGTCTTCGCGTCGATCAGCACGGCGGTCGTCGTCTCGTCGGGCGCGATGCCCCGGTCGCCGAAGCTGAACTCGTTCTCCTTCACGAGATCGAGGCGCAGCACGTAATTCGTCGGGTAGAGCGGCGCGCTGACGGGGATGCTCACCGTGACGCTCTGGCCCGGTTGCACGTCGGTCGGGAGCGAGGCGCGCGTCGCGCCCTGGAAGATGCTGCCGGTCGCGATGCTGCGCCAGCTGTAGCCGATCTTCACCGGGTTCGTGCCGGTCGACGGCCAGGTGCGGCCGCCGTCGTTCAGCAGCGAGGCCTGGACGATGCGCGTCTCGCCCGCGAGGAAGGAGCTCGGCACGTTGTCGGAGAGCCAGTCCGCGCCCCAGTCGCGCGAGAAGAGCCACTGGTCGCGCACCGGTGTGCTGAACGTGTTGGCCCACCAGCCGACGCCGGTGTGGAGGTCCCAGCGGACGATGTAGGAGCCCGTCGCGGGGCCGGTGAAGGGCACCGACACGGTCGTGCTGCCGTTCGGCGCGACCGGCGCGCTCAAGGTCGCGCGACCGCCCATCGGCACGATGGCGGCGCCCGCGGGCGTGAGGATCTGGTACGACACGACGGTCCCCGCGGGGATCGAGGTCGTCCCGCGGTTCGCGACAGTGACGGGGACGTTCGTGATCGCGCCGGGGAAGGTGCCACGCGGCGCGCTCGGCTCGAGGCGGAAGAGATTCGTGTAGCCGTTGTCATAGGCGGCCTGCGTCAGCCGACGGAGACCCTCCATCATGTTCGCGATCGTGTTGCCCGGACACGCGGTCTGCCCGCCACTCGCGCCCGGGATGTAGTTCGCGTCGCGGTGGCCGAGGATGTTCGGCGGGCTCGTGACGACGTCGAACCACGAGCCATCGCGGCGCTGCTCCTGGTGGATGAAGGGGTCCGCGCCGAACGGCACGATCCCGTACTGCTTGAACTTCAGGGCGATGATGTTCGCGATCCCGCCCTGGAGCGCGCTCGTCGGCGGCGCGGTGCTGTAGTCGCCGATCGACGCGACGCCGAACGCGCCGTTGTTCCAGCCGTAGGCGTGCCCGGCCTCGACGTTGTCGCCGCCCTGGCGCCCCGTCCAGATGTTGCCGAACTTGTCGACGAGGTACTGGTACCCGATGTCGCCCCAGCCGCGCGTCACCGCGTGGAAGTAATAGATGGAGCGCATCTCGGCCGCGACGTTGGCGCCGCCGTCGCCGGTCACGGTGTGGTGCACGACGGCCTTCACGTGCGGCCGCTTGTACTGCGGCGTCCATTTCATGATCGACTCGTCGGCGCTCCAGTCGCGGCGCGAGAGGATCTTCGACGCGCCGACCGGCGCCGCGTTGGCGTACGGGCGCGTCAGCGCGTCGAAGGCGCTCTGCACGTCGTTCGCGAGACGCGCGAGCGGCCCGGCGTTCAGGTCCGTGACGTCGAGGAACGTGAGTCCGAACTGCTGCACATCCGCGGTGTTGCCGGCCACGAGCCAGAGCCGGTACTGCGCGTACCGCGAGACGGCCGGCACCGGCTTCGGCGGCGCGTAGAACTGCGCCGCGAGGAGGTCGTCGAGATCGTCCGCGTGGGAGAGCTCCTGCCACCCGCTCCACGACACGCCGTCAGCCGAGGCGCGGACCTCGACGTAGATGCTCCCCTCGCCGAGCTCGGGGTTCCGCGCGGTCCAACGCGCGCCGACGCGATCGAAGAGCTGGCCGGCGTCGATCGTTGGTGAGGTGAAGCGCAGGACCGGCTCGCCGGTCGACCCGGTCGACTCGCCGGCGGGGGTCCCGGTGTCACGCTCGAGCGTGCCGGAGCCCTGGGCCGGGAGGCTGAAGAGAGCCTCGCGTGCGACGGTCGGGCCACCCGCGCGGGGCGCGGCAGAGGCCGGACGGCCACCAAAGGGGAAGGCGCCGAAGAGCACGGCGACGCACAAGAAGGCAAGCGCGAAGCGACGTCGGCTCATGGCCCCCTTTTCTTCCTCGCCACGCTCCCCGACGCCGTGACCGATCGTGTCACGACCCGGGACCCATGTCTATGTCGAACGCAAAGCGTAGGCAGGCGTCACGCCTGTGTGGGTGACCGCAAGCACGTGCCGACGTGTCGTTCCGGTGCCGAAATATCGGGACATCACCCGCCTCGTCGAGCGCGACGGCTGGCGGCTTGCCCGGACCAAGGGCAGCCATCGGATCTACAAGCACTCGACCAAGCCCGGGCTCGTCGTCATCGCGGGGCATCCGGGCAAGGACGTTCCGCGAGGAACCTGGCTGGCTATCCTGCGGCAGGCAGGCATAGCGGAGGACTGACATGCGGTATCGGATCATCTACGGACGCACTCGGCGCAACTACGCCGGATACACACCCGATCTGCCCATCTGCACCGCAGCGGCCGACACTCTCGACGAGTGCCGCGTCCTCATGCGCCAAGGCATCCGGTACTACCTGGAGGCACTCGCCGAGCAAGGGGACCTCAGACCGAAGCCGACGGCGTACCTCGAGATCCTCGACTTCCCTCCGGAGCGTGCTCCTGCCCGTGTGAAGGCTGCCCGGGGAAAGGGGAAAGCAGCCAAGCCCCGAAAGAAGGCCCTGGCCTAGAACGGGCTGAGCCGCACGAAGGTCGACTTCAGCCCGAGGTGAGTGCGCAGGAACACATCGGCCTGGACGTCCACGACGGCGTTCGTCCCCCGGATGAGGAGCGAGACGACGTGGCCACCCTCCGGCGAGACATTCGTGTCGTCCACCGAGAGCAACGCGCCGATGTCGACACCCTTCATGTTCAGCACCGCGGCCCGGATCTGCGCGCTCGTGAAGGTGACCTGCCACGACGCGTGGCGGTTCGGCGCGGGGATCGACACGCGGGTGTCCGCGGGATCCACGACCGCCTGCAGGTACGGCTGGCTCGCGCCGCACTGCCAGCGCCCGTTCACAAGGGTCAGGCGCGGGCCCCAGCAGCCGTCGGCGACGGTGACGCCGCCCGAGCTCGCTGAGAAGTACGCGCGGATGACCTGGCCGTTGTGCGTCGGGATCTTCCCGCGCGTCGCCTCGACCGCAGCGTTCGACGCGGGCTCCTCGGCACCGAGGCCGCCGTAGCACTGGTCGAGCTGGTCGTCGCGCACGTCGTAGTCGGAGGCGGTGCCGCGATAGGACGTGTAGGCGTACGCCTTCGCGGCGTAGGCCTGTGCCTTGTACGCCTCGTGGTGCCAGTTCGCGAGCATCTCCTTGCGGATGACGCCCTTCGCGTAATCGTCGTAGTTCACGAAGTTGATGACGCGCAGGCGGTCGCCCTGGTTCGTGAAGCGCGTATTGCCGCGGTAGGTGCCCTTCTGCGTGATCTCGAGCGAACCGGCCGCATCGGGCACGAAGACGATCGGGCCCGGACCCTCGTACACCATCACCGGTGTGCCGCTGTTGCGCCACACGCGAACGACGCCGCCGATGGAATGGACTTGGAACGGCTCACGCGACGCGGCCGTCGCGACGAGCGCGTTCCCCGCACCCTCGTTGAGGATGCGCACCGCGCCCCAGCCCTTCACGTCGGCCAGCGACACGTTCATCGCCGGCGCGCCGCAGCTGTAGATGCCGGTCGAGGACGGCACCGACAGGAGCGCGCGGATCCCGATGTTGTCGCCGGTCGTCGGCATCGCCGTGATCTGCGTGCCCGTGTAGTACTTCTGGATGATCTGCTCGCCTGTGAGTGCCGGGCCGAAGGCACCGGTCGCCCAGCCCTGTGCGCCGTACTGGCTCATGCCGACCCCGTGCCCGAAGCCCTTCCCAAAGAGCGTGACGCCCGGGACGACGCTCACCGCCTCGACCTTCATCGTGACGCCGTACTGCGAGAGCCAGGCGACGCCTTCCTGCACGAGGTCCCAGGAGATGCGGTAGTCACCGACCGTTGAGGGCAGCTGCACGCGGATCGGCACCGTCGCGGTCTGGCCCGCCGGCAGATCCGCGGGGAGGAAGCCGCGCGCGCCGTCCCACACCACGGTCGCGCCCGCGGCGGTGTGCAGGTGGTACGAGAGGTTCACCGGGTTCGCGCCGCTGCGCGTGAGCGTGCGCGGTCCGTAGTTCGTCACCGCGACGGTGAGGTCGAGCGATGCGCCGAGCGAGGCCTGCGCCGGCGTCGTCGTCGCGCCGTAGCCAGCACTGAAGCCGCTCGTCACCGTGAGCTGCGTACTGCCGGCGGGCACGCCGTAGCCCGAGAACCAGCTGAGGCCCTCGCGCACCGCGTCGACGTTCAGCGAGTACGTGCCGAGACCCGCAGGTGCGGTGAAGGTGAGGTTGATCGCGCGCGCCTGGCCCGCGGGGAGGTCGCTCCCGAGCGCCGTGCGCGCGCCGTCCCACACGACGGTGCGGCCCGCGCTGTCGAAGAGGTGGTAGCTGAGGTTGATCGGGTTCGCGCCGCCGGCGTTCCACGCGACATTGCCGCTGTTCGTGACCGTGACGGGGATCGTCTTCGTTTCCGAGAAGTACGCGCTGCTGGTCGGCGCGAGCGAGTACTGCGCCGAGTAGCGCGCGACCTCGACGTTCGTCTGGACCCGCACCGGGGTGCCGCCGAGGAACTGGAACCAGTTCACGCCCTCGCGCACGAGGTCGAAGGTGAGCGTGTACCCGCTGCCAGCGGCCGGCGCGGTGACGCGCGCGGCGATCGTGGTCGTGGCCCCCGGCGCAATGTCGGCAGTCAAGGAGGTGCGGATGCCGTCCCACACGGCGGTCTGCCCCGCGGCGTTGTGCCAGTGATAGGAGAGCGTGACCGGATTCGGCGCGGCGGCGTTCCAGGTCGCGGTCCCGACGTTCGTCACCGGCACGTTCACCGTGTAGGTCTGGCCGGCGAGGTAGGTGAAGATCGGGACCGTCCCGAAGCGCACCGCGTAGGCGGTCTGCGCCGTGACGGGGTAGGCCTGGCTCATCGTCGGGAACCAGGCGAGGCCTTCCTTCACGAGATGGAAGCGCAGCTCGTACGCGCCACCGCTCGGCGGGACCATGACCGTGGCATTCACCGTCGCGGCGGTGCCCGGTGCGACGGGGGCCGGTAGCGCCGTGCGCAGGCCCTCCCACACCACGATCGCGCCGCCGGAGGACCAGTGATAGGAGAGGTTCACGATGTTCGGGCCGCTCGTGTTCCAGACCTCGTTGCCCGTGTTCGTCAGCGTGACCGGGATCTGGATGGTCGTACCCGCACCCGCGGTCGCGGGGACCGTCGCCGCGTACGACGCGCCGAGGACGGCGGCCGGTGCCGCCGCCGCAACGGAGCCGAGTGTGAATGCCGCGAGCGCGGCGACGAGCGAGATCACGATCGAGCGCACGAGAGTGTTGAACGGCCTCATGGAGTCAGTGTTACCGGCCGCGCGATACCGGCTCCGAACCAGCGGAGGCCGTCCGCGACGACATCGATGACCAGCTGCGTCGCGCCGGCCGGGATCGCACCGACGGGGACGCTCAGCGCGATCGTCTCGCCCGGTGCCACCGCACGCGGCAGCGGCGCGCGCGGGCCGTCCCACACCAGGACGCGGCCGAGCGCATCGAGCCAGTGCGAGCTGAGCGCGACCGAGCCGGCGCCGCCGGTGGTCCAGGTCGCGCCCGAGGAGTTCGTCACGCTCACCGGTACGAGCGGCGAGGCACGGGAGATGGTGAGCGGCCCCGTCGGCAGCGTCGCGCGGAAGTCGGAGAGCACCAGGACAAAGGTGTCCCCGGTCGCGACGCCCGACCCGCTGAACCACGCGATGCCTTCCTGCACCAGATCGGCACGCACGCGGTACGTGCCGGGCTCGAGCGGTGCGGCGACGACGAGGGTCGTCGTCACCGCTGCGCCGGGCGCGACGTCCCCGGTGAAGGCGGTGCGCTCGCCATCCCAGCGCACGGTGTTCCCCGCGGCATCGGAGACGTGCGCGGCGAGGCTGATCGGGTTCGTACCCGTCGGGCGCCAGGTGAGCGTGCCGGTGTTGCGGACCGTGAGCGGCAGCGCGAGGCGTCCACCGACGAGGACGGCCGGCGGCGAGGACACCGCGTACGTCGCGGCGTAGCCGTTCGCGACGGAGATCACGACGTCGCGCGGCGCGCTCCCGAGATCGGAGAACCACGACACGCCTTCGTGCACGAGGTCGATGCGCAGCCGGTACGTGCCGGCCGGCGCGGGTGGCGTGTATGCGAGCTGGACCGTCACGGTATCGCCGCCCGACCTGACGTCGCGCGGAAGAAGCGTGCGCTGTCCTTCCCAGACGGCGACCCCGCCGGAGGCGTCGATCCAGTGATAGGAGAGCCGCACCGGCGTCGGGCCCCCGGCCGGCCAGGGGAACATGCCCTGATTCACGAGCGTCACCTCGAGCGTCGCGGGAACGCCGAGCGTCGCGGTGGCCGCGGCCACCGGGGCGGCGGTCGAATACGTCACCGCGTAGCGCGGACGTCCACCGACCGCGATCGTCGTCTGTCCCACCGGCACGCCGCGCGCGGAGAAGGCACCGACGCCGTCCTGCAGCAGGTCGACCCGCAGCGTGAACGTCCCGTCCTGCGGCGGCGACTGGAGGGCGAAGGGCACCGCGACGGTCGCGCCGGGCGCGACGTCCGACGCGAGCGTGACCGGCGCGCCGGGGAGGATGGTCGCGCCCGTGGCGTCGACCCAGGCGTAGGTCAACCGCACCGCCCCGGTGCCCGCGGCGCGCCAGGTGAAGGTCGAGGTGTTCGTGAGCAGGACGCTCGCGGGCGTCGAGCCGCTGGCGGTCACGGTGCCAGGGATCCCCGCGAGGCCGTACGAAGCACCATAGCCGCCGCTCGCCGCGAGATTCACCGCGCGGAGCGCGTTCACCCTGCCGCTGCCGAAGATGTCATCGCGGCCGGCCGCGCCGAGGTCGTCCGACGTCGTGAGGATCCGCTCGCGGACCTGCGCCGCGGTGAGCGACGGATCGCGCGTCCAGACCAGGGCGGCGATGCCGGCGACGAGTGGCGTGGCCTGCGAGGTCCCGGAGAACGCCGCGTAGTTCAGCGCGCCGACCTTCGTCGCGTACGTCGGCACCGTGCTGACGATCCGGCGGCCCGGCGCCGAGACATCGACGTAGGTGCCCTGCGTCGAGAAGGGCGCACGTGTGTCGTCGATGTCGGTCGCGCCGACGGCCAGGGCCTCGGGGTACGCGGCGGGGAAGCTCACCTCGTTCACGGCGCTGCAGCGCGGGTTCAGCGGCGTGCTCAGCCCGCAGTTCCCCGCGGCGACCACGACGAGGACGTCGCGCGAGGTCGCGTACTGCAGCGCGCTGCGCATCGTCGGCGAGTCGGCGCCGGACCCGAGCGAGATGCTCACGATGCGCGCGCCCTGGTCCGTCGCGTAGACGATCGCCTGCGCGACGTCTGAGAGGAGTCCTGCGCCCTCGCAGTCGAGCGCCTTCAGCGGGAGGATCTTCGCACCGAAGGCGACGCCGGCGATACCGATGCCGTTGTTCGCGTTCGCGGCGATGATGCCGGTCACGTGCGTACCGTGCGAGTTGTCGTCGTTCGCGACGCGCGCGCAGCCCGTCGAGAGGTTCGTGAGGAACGCGCGTCCCGGCAGGAGCGCGCCGACAAGGTCCGGGTGACCCGGGTCGACACCCGTGTCAATGACCGCGATCGTGATCGGCGACGAGCGGACGATGTCCCACGCGCGGTCGACCTGCGCCTTCCGCAGGCCCCACTGGCCGAGCTGCACATACGGGTCGCTGCCGTAGAACTGGTCGCTCGGAGTGAACTCGACGCGCATCGTCGAGTCGAACTCGGCTGACGCGACGCCCGGCTGCCTTGCGACGAACGCTGCGATCGCGGGCCCCTCGCCATAGGAGTCGGAGCCATCAGCGGGGATCGCGATGCGCACGAGCCCGAGGGCGGGGATCTCCAGATCCACAAAGCCACCGACCGAGGCGACGACCGCCGCACGCGCTGCGTTGCCGGCCGAGGGGTCGAATCGGACGAGGACCCGCGCCGCGACCGGCACCTCGAGCGACGCCGTGCCTTTGGCGGCCACCGACACGGCGAGCGCCTGCACGGATGTCAGCACAACGAGCAAGACGGCGGCGAGTCGAAGCAGAGTCGTTCCCCTTCCCATCACTCCCATCTCTCAAAAGAACAGTACGAGCGAAGGCGGCCTTTCCTCGCTCATACAACGTGTCAATCGGGGTGCGTGTCATGGCCCGCGAGGGTGGTCCGGTGCTAACTCTTCACGACGAGCACGCGCTCGAGCCGCCGGACATCGACCGCCGGGATGAGGACGGCCTTCAGGTAGGCCGCATCCGACGCTTTCGCCACTTCGACCACCCGGCCAAGGACCAGGCCCTTCGGATAGCGCGAGTGCAGCTCCGATCCGATCCCCAGGCCCGCGGTGACGACGACGTCGCCCGACTTCACCGGCTCGGTCTGGAGGATCCACTCCATGACGAGCGTGTCCCCGAATTGACCGCGCACGAGCCCCGTCGCGCGGGACCCCTGCACGAGCGCGGAGACGACGGACGACGAGTCCGTGACGAGGAGCACTTTCGCGTAGTTCGGGCCGACCTCGCTCACGCGGCCGACCAGGCCCTGGTCCGAGAGGACGATGTGCCCGACCGCGATGCCCGCGCCCGCGCCGCCGCCGATGACGATCGACCGCAGGACGCCGCTCGGATCCCGCGCGATGACCGGCGCGCTCACGGTCTCGTAGGGCAGCGCACGTGCGGTCGCGTCGAGCTTCGTCTGTTGCTCCGCGGCGAAGACCTGTTCGCGCAGACGGACGCTCTCGAGCAAGAGACGCTCGTTCTCGTCGCGGAGCCGCGTGTTGTCACCACGCAGACGCTCGATCTTGATGGTGGCCTGGACCATGCGGTCGACGCCGGCGCCGAGGTCCGCGAGCAGGCTCTGCACGGGGACAAGGACGGTCGTCGCGCCGGAGGACACCGCGCGGATCACATCGGTGTTGCGCGTGAAGAGGATGAGCAGCGACAGCGTGAACAGGAAGAGGAACGACCGGAGGACGCTGGGCTTCGCGCGAGCGCGCGAGCGCCCGAGGGTCGCCACTTAGCGGGGCTGCAGCTCGTACGTCTCGGTCACGAGGCTGCGCTCGTACTTCACGAGATTCTCGAGCACCATCCCCGTGCCGCGCGCCACGCAGGTGAGCGGGTCGTCGGCGATATGGACGACCATCTGCGTCGCTTCCGCGATGCGCGTGTCGAGGCCTTTCAGCAGCGCGCCACCGCCCGCGAGCTAGATGCCCTGCTCCATGATGTCCGCGTCGAGCTCGGGCGGCCTCTCCTCGATGGTGTGCTTGTCGTAGTCGACGCC
>JBKJTV010000227.1:0-2829 GCA_046589985.1 Candidatus Limnocylindria bacterium
TCGCGTTCGCTCCCACGCCGGGCGTGACCTTCACGTCCGGGCCGGTGAGACGCGCGCTCATCGCGCTCGCGGCCCTGATCGCCGTCTCGTGCACCGGCCCGGACGTGAAGGTCACGCCCGGCGTGGGAGCGAACGCGACGTTCCTGCTCGCGAATCCAGCCGGGATCGTCGGGCTCGACGAGGGCTGCCGACCGCTCGGTTCGATCGTGAAGCTGCCGGACCAGAGCGCGCCCGCCACGCCGTCGCGGCATCCCGATGGCCGCTCGATCGTGTTCGCGCTCACCCAGGTCCCCGACAAGAAGACCGGCTTCGGCTCCGACATCTTCACCGTCGATCTCGACGGCACCGGGCTGCGCCCGCTCGTCGCTCACGAGTCCGAGAACGTCTTCTACGCGAGCCCGAAGTACGACCCCACCGGCACCGTTCTCTACTTCCACCGGCGCGCCGCGCTCGTCGTGAACGGCCAGTACCAGGGCAACGAGGACACCATCGAGCGCCTCGACCTCAAGACCGGAAAGCGCGACCGCCTCCTCCGGGACGCCGCCGACCCGTCGCTGTCCCCTGACGGGCGCACGCTCATCTTCGTGCGCGTCGTGAACGGCCAGATCGAGAATTTCTGGATAGCGAATGCCGACGGGACGAGCGCGCGACCGTTCTTCACGACGAAGCACAACTTCTGGTATCTCCAGGCGCCGCGCTTCTCACCCTCCGGGAGCGAGATCGCGTTCTCCGGGGCGGGCCATTCGACCGCCCTTGGCGCGGCCGGCGGGAGGCTCGCGCACCTCGGCGTACCGTCGGAGCTCTACCTCGCGCCGATCGACGGGTCGGGACTCCGCTCCATCGGGCAGACCGGCGACGACGTGGTACCGGCGTGGTCACCCGACGGCAAGCGGATCGCATACGTCGGGACAGGCGCCTTCTTTGTCGTCACGGTCGCGAGCCAGGAGAGCCAGACCTGCGCGCAGGGGCAGGACTTCTTCTTCGGCGACCTGCTCTGGCTCCGCTAGCTATTCCCCGACGAACCCCTGGCTTCCGCCCAGGTGCGGGTAGACGCGCTCCTGGGTCACGGCCATGAGCTGGCGCGCGTGGTTGCGGTCGTGGTGCACCCACTCGTGGAGGAGGTCCCTGATCGTGAGTCGCCCGACCTTGGGGTGCATGCCCCAGCGGGACAGCTGGTCAGGGCGCAGCGAGCGCACGAGTGCGGTGCTCTCCCGGCGGAGTGCCTGCAGCTCGTCCGCGAGCTCCTTCGGGTCGCGCCGGCAGTCCTGGCGCTCGCGCTCGACTTCGTCCTGATCCCACGCGATCGCGCTCGGACCGTCCGCGTCGAGGAACTGGCGGATACGCCCCGCGAAGCCGCGGCGCTCAGCCTCGATGAGGTGACCGGTCACCTCCTTCGCGCACCACTCGCCGGGCGCCGGATGGAACGAAGCGTCGTCGCCGAGCGCCCGGAGCTCGCCGACGACGAACGCGCCCGACGCCTCGATGAGACGCGCGACGCGTTCCGGCGTGAGCTCCGCCGTGTCCGGCTCGCTCATGCTGTTGGCGGCAGCGCGTACGCGAGCGACGGCTCGCCGCGCAGCGCCGCGAACCCGGGCTTGATGCGTCCATAGATGATCGCGACCCGCTCGTCGTACCCGACGAACGCGCTCTTCATGGCGTTGATCGTGAGCCGCTCGACGTCGGCGAGCCCGAGGCCGAGCGTCGCCGAGAGACGGCGGAACTCCTCGGACAGCGTGACGCCGGACATGAGCCGGTTGTCGGTGTTCACGGTGACACGGAAGTGCTGCGCGATGAAGTGGCGGATCGGATGCTCCGCGAGCGAGGCGACCGCACCCGTGTCGACGTTGCTCGACGGGCAGAGCTCGAGCGGGATGCGCTTGTCGCGGACGTAGGTCGCGAGCGGCCCGACCTTCACGACCTCGCCGTCCGCGATCGCCATGTCTTCGACGAGCCGCACACCGTGCCCGATCCGGTGCGCGCCGCAGTACTGCAGCGCCTGCCAGATCGACGGCGGCCCGAAGGCCTCGCCAGCGTGGATGGTGATCGAGAAGTTCTCCCGCCGGCAATACTGGAACGCCTCGAGGTGGACCTTCGGCGGGTGGCCGGCCTCCTCGCCTGCGATGTCGAAACCGACGACGCCGCGCTCCCGCCACGCGACCGCGAGCTCGGCCATCTCCAAAGAGTCGATGCGGTCGCGCATCGCGCAGACGATCTGCCGCATGGTGATCCCGCACTCCTTCTCGGCGCGTGCGAACCCACGCGACACCGCATCGACGATGCCCTCGAGCGTCATGCCGCGTTGCGTCGAGAAGAAGGGTGCGTAGCGCACCTCTGCGTAGACGACGCCGTCCCGCGCCAGGTCCTCGCCGCACTCGTACGCGACGCGCTCGACCGACTCCGGCGTCTGCATCACGGCGATGGTGTGCGCGAAGCCGCGCAGATAGAGGGGCAGCGAGCCGCTCGCGGCGCTCGCGTGGAACCAGCGCGCAAGATCGTCTGGATCGCTGGTCGGCAGCCCCGCGTAGCCAAGGTCGCGGGCGAGCTCGATGATCGTCGCAGGCCGCAGACCGCCATCGAGGTGGTCGTGCAGGAGCACTTTCGGCGCGTTCCGCAGCGTCTCGAGCGGGAGCGATCGCGTCATGATGCGCGGACCGCCGTCCACGGCGCTTCACCCGGCACGATCCGCCACCCCGAGCGCGCGACGGTGCCGAAAACGATGTCGTCCGGCCGCACCGGCACGCGGTTCAGCGTGCGACCGGTCGCTGCGCGGATCGCGGCAACGATGGCCGGCGTGCTCGAGATGGTCGGCGGCTCGCCCACGCCCTTCGC
>JBKJTV010000346.1:0-11878 GCA_046589985.1 Candidatus Limnocylindria bacterium
GAGAGTCCGCCCCAGTAGGCGAGCTCGAGGCAGCGTCGCTGCTCGGCGGGAAGCGCCGCGACGAGGGCGCGCATGTGCTGCGCCTCGACGCGCCCGTCAACGAGGTCCTCGACCGAACCGGGCGACGGGATCGCGAGCGCATCGTCGAGCGCCGTCTCGCGCTCGACTCGCGTGCCGCGGGTGCGGCGCCAGTCGATGGCCGCGTTGCGTGCGATCGCGAGCAGCCAGGTGCGTACCGCGCCGCGCTCACCCCGGTAGCTCGCCGCCGCGCGCCAGACGTGGTGGAAGGCGTCCTGACAGACCTCTTCCGCTGCTTCTGGGTCCGGCAGCATGCGGTAGAGGACGGCGAACACGGTCCTTCCGTAGCGGTCATAGAGCTCAGCAAGCGCATCGGTTTCGTGGCAGGCGAGCCGCGCAAGGAGCGCAGCGTCGTCCTCGTCCTCATGCGCGGGAAATCGCATCGTTGCCGCACTGGCTGCCATCGCGTCCGCACACCGCCAGAAGGGTGCCGCGAAGGCTCAGGGTGTACGGGCTGTCAGAAAGGAACGCGCTGCTCAGTAGGGACGTACTGGAAGCGGTACGGCTACCAGCACGCCGGGTGACCTCGTGTCACGGCGACCCCGTTGCCACGGCAGGCTCTGTCGCTATGGCGTCACGGTGTTGCTCGCCAATAGTCCGAGCACAGGCAGCACCATCACGACCAGGAACAGGATCGACAGGCCCCAATTGAGCCAGCGGACGTGAGCATGTCGGACCCAATAGATCGTGAGTGCCGAAAGCAAGAGCGATTGGATCAGGACTTCAGTCAGGCCGCCGAGTTGACCCGCCAAAGGGATGGTGGTGTAGACGAACCCTTCGATCGAGCCGGGCACCGGCCCGAACGTCGAGAAAATGCCGACGCTGACCAGCATGACCCAGGCGACGAGCCAGCCGTTGGGCCTGGCGAAGAGCCGCTCGCGGAGCAAGTAGAAGACGATGCCGAAGAGCAGTCCCCGCAGCGGCTGGAACAAGACGCCGGCAGTGACGAGCGGGTCGTCGGTCGGGCGCATGAAAGTACTGAGCGGCGGCTCGGCAAAGCGCGCCCTGTAGTCAAGCAGGGTGAAGGCGATCAAGCCCACTACGAAGTAGGTGACCGTGTGGACGACGATCGTGCGCAGAGTGATGGCCCAAAAACCGGGCGACTTGAGGTCTGTCATGTGAGCTGGCACGACTACCAGCGATGGTATGCGGGGTGGCCCGGCTTCACCGCAACGAATGTGCCACGGCAGGTCGCGGTCACCACGCCGTCCGCGGACAGCGTCGCCTCGACCGTGGCGCGGTCCGCGCCAGACTCGACGACCGTCGCCTCGAGCCGCAGCACGGCCGTCGTCGGAGTCGGCTTGCGCATCTTCACCGCGTACTCGGCGGTGACGCATGGCGGAACGTGCCCGGCATCGTTGGCGCGCATGAGGTGGTGCGCGGCCGCCCAGTTCGAATGGCAGTCGAGAAGGGCGCCGACGATCCCGCCGTTCAGGACGCCGGGGAAGGCCTCATGGTGCGGCTCCGCCCGCCACTCGGCGACGACGGTGTCGCCTTCGATGAAGGAGCGGATCCGCAGGCCCTTCGCGTTCGCGGGGCCGCAGCCGAAGCAGGTGCTCTCGGGTGCGTAGCGCTCCTGCAGGCTTTGACCTTGGCTCATCAGGGTCGATGATGGACGAGATGCCGCTCACGGCGCGCCTGTTCCTCGTCCTCGGTGTCGCGCTGGTCGCGATCGGCGCGGCGCTCTACGCGCTCGGCTCGTTCGGCTGGCTCGCCGCGGTGGCGATCGGCCTCTTCCTCATCGCGCAGGGGCTCATCGCGCGCGCGGTCGTGTCCCCATTGACCCGGCTGGGGATCGGCCTGCTGCTGACCGCCGGATTCCTCGCCCTTGCCGCCGGGGTCGCGACGCCGCTCCTCTGGGTCGCGCTCGTGACGCTCGTATCTGGGGCCGGGGTGCTCGGAGCGGCCCTCACGCGGCGGAAGCGTTAGGGGTCAGTCCTCCCCGCCCTCCTCCTCGAGCCGCGTGAGGCGCGCCGCCTCGTCCTGCTGCGCGAGCGCCTCGAGGAGTTCGTCGAGATCGCCGTCGAGGAGCCGGTCGAGCCCGGAGAAATTATGGTCGAGGCGCTTATCGGTGAGCCTGTCCTGAGGAAAGTTGTAGGTGCGCATCTTCTCGGAGCGCTCGCCGCGCCCGATCTGCGCCCGGCGTGCGTCGCCCTCGGTCGTGTCCCGCAGTTCCTGCTGATGCGCGAGGAGACGTGCGCGGAGGACGGCCATCGCCTTTGCCCTGTTCTTCAGCTGCGAGCGCTCGTCCTGGCAGGTGACGACGATCCCGGTCGGAAGGTGCGTGATGCGCACGGCCGAGTCCGTCGTGTTCACGCCCTGGCCGCCCTTGCCGCCGGCGCGGTAGACGTCGATCTTCAGGTCGCTCTCGTCGATGCGCAGATCCATCTCCTCGGCCTCCGGCAGGACCGCGGCCGTCGCGGTCGAGGTGTGGATGCGCCCTTGCGCCTCCGTCGCGGGCACGCGCTGCACGCGGTGCACGCCCGACTCGAACTTCAGACGGCTGTAGGCCCGGTCGCCGGCGATCCGGAAGATGACCTCCTTGAAGCCGCCCTTCTCGGACATGCTCTGCGAGAGCATCTCCACCTTCCAGCGCTTGCGCTCGGCGTAGCGCGCGTACATGCGGTAGAGATCGGCTGCGAAGAGCGCGGCCTCCTCGCCACCCTCGCCGCCGCGGATCTCGACGATGACGTTCTTGTCGTCGAGCGGGTCGCGGGGGATGAGCAGGTGGCGGAGGCGGGTCGTGAGGACGTCGATGCGAGCGACCGCAAGAGACTCCTCTTCACGCGCAAGGTCGCGCAGGTCGGCGTCGTCGCCGCCAAGGAGCTCGCGCGCTCCCGCGATCGCGATCTCCTGCCGGCGCAGCTCCGTGATCGTCCCGACGATCGGCTCGAGCTGTCTGTATTCCTGGCCGACGGATCGCAGACGGTCGCGGTCGCTCGTCACCCCGGGATCGGACATGAGCTGTCCGAGCTCCTCGTAGCGCGCGACGAGACCCGCGAGCCGCTTCTGCAGGCCGGGAGAAAGCTCCATCAGGCCGCTTCCGCGTCGCCCGCCAGGGCCTCCTCGAGCGAGGCGATGGCGACCTCGATCATCGACTCCTCGGGGCGGCGCGTCGTGATGCGCTGGAGGAACAGGCCGGGCACGACGATGAGGCGCATGAGCGGATTGCTCTCGTGCCGCGCGCCGAACTTCAACACCTCGTACGACACGGCCGCGACCGGGATCACGAGCGCGAGGCGGATGCCGAGGTCGAGGATCGGGTGAATGCGCGGGATGAAGGCGAACGACGCGATCGCGATGACGACGACGAGGAGCAGGAACGCGGTGCCGCAGCGCGGGTGCGCGGTCGGGTACGGCCGCACATGCGCCGGGTCGAGCGGGTCGCCGTGCTCGAAGGCGTGGATCGTCATGTGCTCCGCGCCGTGGTACGCGAAGACCCTGCGGATCTCTGGCAGGAACGAGATGGCGGTGAGGTAGCCAAGGAAGAGCGCGAGCCGGAGCGCCCCCTCCGCGAGGTTCACGACGAGATCGCGCTCGCCGAGCGCACCCCGCACGAGCTGCGTCGCGAGGTATGGCACGCCGATGAACACAACGACGGCGATGACGAAGGCGACGCCGGTCACCATGGTGTTGCCGCCCTTGCCGAGACGCTCGTCCTCGGGGAGCTGCAGGTCCGCTGACTTCATGAGCATGCGCATACCGTGCGACAGCGATTCCCAGAGCACGACGATCCCGCGCACGAGGGGCCAGCGCGCGGGACCCGGCCGGAGGAGCGGTGAGCGGAGCGGCTCGCGATACCGGAAGATCTCGCCGTTCGGCAGCCGGCAGGCGAGCGCAAGCGTCCGCTTGCCCCGGATGACGACGCCCTCGATGACGGCCTGGCCGCCGTAGGCCGATGGCGCGGCGCTCATGGGGTCGGGACCGTCGCGGCGTGCGCCTTCCTTGGCACCTCGTGGCAGAGCCGGCAGCGCGCCTCGTACGCCTCCTGCGCTCCGATGACGATGATCGGATCGTCGTAGTCGGCGGGCGTCCCGTTCACGATCCGCTGCGTGCGCGTGCCTGGCTCGCCGCACACGACGCAGATGGCCTCCAGCTTGTCCACGCGCTCCGCGAGCGCGAGGAGCGCCGGGACCGGACCGAACGGCTCGCCGCGGAAGTCGAGGTCCAGGCCGGCACAGATGACGCGCCTCCCGCCCTCGACGAGCGCGCGCGCGACGTCAACGATCCCGAAATCGAAGAACTGCACCTCGTCGACGGCGACGACGCTCGTCTCAGGCTCGAGCAGCCCGGGGATCTCGCGCGCGGTGCGGACCGGCCGCGCGACGAAGGAGTCGCCATCGTGCGAGCGCACGACCTCGATGCCGAAGCGATCGTCGATGATCGGCTTGAACACCTGCACCTGGCGGCGGGCGATGACCGACCGCTTCACGCGGCGGATGAGCTCTTCGCTCTTCCCGCTGAACATGCTCCCGACGACGACCTCCAGGCCGGCGTGGGAGGAAAGTCCTCGCACGCTAGCGGGCGGGAGCGGCCTCCGCGGAGGGCGCTGTCTCAGCCTTCTTTTTTTCCAAGCGCTTGTTGAAGCGCTCGACGCGGCCCTGGATGTCGAGGATGTGCTGCTTGCCGGTGAAGAAGGGGTGGCACTTCGCGCAGACCTCGACACGCAGCTCGGGCTTGGTCGAGCCCGTCGTGAACTTGTTGCCGCACGCGCACTGGACCTTCGCCTCGACGTAGTTCGGGTGGATCTTCTCTTTCACGGGAGCACGTTCACCTTGCGGCGGTCATCGCGGGCGGCCGTGTACTTGACCGTACCGGCGACGAGCGCGAAGAGCGTGTGGTCCTTGCCGACGCCGACGTTGAGGCCCGGGAGCAGCTTCGTACCGCGCTGGCGCACGAGCACCGCGCCCGCGTCGATGCGCGCGCCCGCGTATTCCTTCACGCCGAGACGCTGCCCGGCAGAGTCGCGGCCGTTGCGGGTCGAGCCGGCGCCTTTCTTGTGTGCCATGTCCTAGACCTCGATCTTCGTGATGCGCAGCGTCGTCGACTTGGCCCGGGAGCCCATCGTTTTACGTGCGCGCGTCTTGTTCTTGTACCGGAAGACGGTGATCTTCTCGCCTTTGCCGTGGGCGACGATCTCCGCGGTCACCGAGGCGGACCCCGACGCGCGGACCTCGTCATTATCGGAGAGCATGAGGACCTCACCGAGCGTGACGGTAGAGCCCGGCTCCCCGGCGACCGACGGCACGGTGATGAGGGCACCTTCCTCGACGCGGTATTGCTTGCCCCCCGAGCGTACGACTGCGAACAAGATCAGACCATCCGGACAGAAAAAGTCGTCGCGCTCAGGCGCGACGTGATGGAAAGTGTAACACCTGATGATCCCTGAGCCATCGCTTCCGGATGCGCTCGTCGAGCGGGTGCTCGCCCGCTTGGCCATCGCGGCGCCCCGGCCGGACGCGGACGGCCTCGCCGCGCTCTACCTGGCGTGGTGCCGGCAGGTGCCCTGGGACAACCTGCAGAAGCGCATCACGATCGCCGCAGGCCGCCCGCTCCTCGCCGGCGCGGAGCCGGTCGAATTCTTCGAGAGCTTCCTGCGGGACGGGACCGGCGGCACCTGCTGGCCGTCGGGCGGCGCTCTTCACGCCCTGCTTGCGGCCCTCGGCTTCGACGCGCGGCGGGTCATCGGCGCGATGCATCCCGAGCGGTCGGGGCGTTTCGCGAACCACGGAAGCGAGATCGTGCGCGCGGACGGCGAGGAGTGGCTCGTCGACAGCTCGATGCTGAATGAACGACCACTTCCCCTCCGGCGGGGAGAAGCGACGGCGATCGAACACGCGCTCCATCCGATGCGCGCCGAGCCGCGCGACGACGCGCTGTGGCTGGTGACCTGGTCCTCGTACACCGGCCCCGAGCCTATCCGCTGCCTCCTGTTCCAGGACGACGTCGCGCACGAGTCCTATCTCGAGCGGTACGAGGCATCGCGCTCCTGGGGCTTCAGCACGTACCTGACCTTCCGAAAGAATCTCGCGGATGGCGTCCTCTCGCTCCGCGGTACGAAGCGTTCTCTGAAGCGCGTGGCCGTCGGGCTGGAGGAGGGCGTCGTCGCGGATCGGGGCGAGATGCTCGTCCGGGAAGCCGGCCTCTCGGCGGAGCTCGTGGCGCGGATCCCGGACGACGAGCCACAATCCGCGTGATGGCACTGCGCACGACCCGCATCGCGTTCGTCGGCGGCGGCACCATGGCCGAAGCGATGGTGCGCGGGATCCTCGACCGCAAGCTCGTGACGCCGGCGCGCGTCACGGTGAGCGGGCCGAGGCGCGAGCGGCGCGCGGAGCTCACGAAGACGTACCGCGTGAAGGCGCTCGCGTCGAACGTCGAAGCCGCCCGCAAGGCCGACGTCGTCGTCATCTCGGTGAAGCCGCAGGTCCTGCCGCGCGTCATGGCGGAGCTGCGTGGCACGCTCGCCGCGGAGCAGCTGGTGCTTTCGATCGTCGCGGGCGCCTCGTCCGACGCGCTGCGCGCCGGCCTCGATCACGCCTCGATCGTGCGCGCGATGCCGAACACGCCGGCGCAGGTGGCGATGGGCGTGACCGTGTGGTGGGCTACCCCGTCGGTGTCGAGCGGCCAGCGCGAGCGCACCCGGGCGATCCTCGCGGCGCTCGGCGAGGAGCTCGAGGTGGAGCAGGAGGAGCAGGTCGACATGGCTACCGCGCTCTCCGGCACGGGACCGTCGTACGTCTTCCTGCTGATGGAGGCGCTCGTCGACGCGGGCGTCCATCTCGGATTCTCGCGCCGTGTCGCGGAGGAGCTCGTGCTACGAACGGTCGAGGGCTCGGCACTCTTCGCGCGACGAAGCGGCCGTCACCTCGCGGAGCTTCGGAACATGGTCACCTCGCCGGGAGGTACGAGCGCCGCCGCGCTCTACCAGCTCGAGAAGGGTGGCCTGCGCACGGTGCTCTCGAAGGCCGTCTTCGCGGCGTATCAGCGGACGCGCGAGCTGGGCGTGGACGCCGAGCAGCAGCGCTAGCGGGCTCGCGAGTCCAGCGCGATGACCTGGATGTTCTCGGGAAGCGAGCTTCGGGTCACCGACAGCTTCGGCACGGGTGTGAGCTCCTTCACGCCGAGCTCATGGAGCAGCCGCTCGAATGGCGAGTCCTTCTTCGTTTCGTCAGGGTCATAGGACATCGGCACAACGACCTTCGGCTCGAGCTGATGGATGACCTCTGCCGCGACGGACGCGGTGAGGTTCGTGTCCCCCCCGGCGATCGGGACGAGGACGATGTCGACATCGCCGATCCGCTCGAGGTCCTCGGCGGGCAGGCTGTGCCCGAGGTCGCCGAGGTGACACACGACGAGGTCGTCGAGGCGGATCGTGTAGATGGTGTTGCGGCCGCGCTTCGCGCCCTTCTCGTCATCGTGCCAGCTCGCGATGCCGGTGACGAGGATCTCGCGGACCTCGTACTCACCGGGCGCCGAGAGCACGACGGGGTCGCCGCCGACCGACCGCAGGCTCGAGTGGCCCAGGTCGTCGTGGGAGACCGTTACAAGATGGGCATCGGTCCGGGGAATGGCGTGCCCTGACTTGGGGTCGGGCGGGTCGGTGAGCACGACGCCCTCGCGGCCGCGCATGCGGAAGCAGGCATGTCCGAGCCAGGTGAGGTCCACACCCCCATTCTGACCGCTTCTTACCTTTCTCTCAGGCCGGCGCCCCGTGCCACTTCTAGACTCGACCGTCGCTCTCTAGCGTTCGCGGAGGGATGGGCTTGTCCGTATTCAGCGGTCTCATCGGTACCTGGCCGGGTCGCGCGCTCATCGGAGCGGTCGTTGCCGTCGTCGTCGGCACCCCGCTGCTCGTCAGCCGGATCACTGCGGCGCCCGCCGCCGTCGAAGTGCGCACAGCCGCGGTCACGCGCGGGACCGTCACGCAGGCCGTCTCGGTCTCCGGCTCGGTGAACGCCGGCGGCACGGTCCGCATGAACTTCCAGACCTCGGGCCGCGTCGCCGACATCCTGGTGAAGGTCGGCGATCGCATCACGGCGGGGCAGATCCTCGCACGCCTCGACACCACGGGCCTCGAAGCCTCGCTCGCGCAGGCGCAGGCGAACCTCACTTCCGCGCAGGCGCGCTACGAGCAGACCGCGAACGGCGCGCTTCCAGAGGATGTCGCCGCGGCGCGGCTCTCGGTCGACAACGCGCAGCGCTCGCTCGACCAGGCGCGGCGCACCGCGGAGAGCGATGTGGCGACCGCGAAGCAGAACCTGGCGAAGCTCACGAGCGTCTACACCACCGCGCGATCCAACTTCACGACCCTCGCCACACGTGCACGCCTCGATGCGGAGGCCTTCGCGCTCGTCATCCCCGAGCTACAACGTCAGCACGCCGACATGCTCACCATCGCCTATGCGCTCCCGAATTCGTCGGAGGCACGCTCGGCCCAGAGCTCGCTCGCGGGCGCGACCGCTCCGCTGGCGACCGCGGTGAACGCCGCGGCGACGATGCTGAAGGACGCGCTCGCGGAACACGCCGCGGCGTCGGCCGCGCTCCTCGCGTCGACCGGCACCTTCGACCTGATGCTCGCGTCCGGGTCCGACACGAGCGCGCCGATCGCCAGCTACCAGTCCACGCTGATCGCGTACCAGTCCGCGTTGAATCGGCTCACTTCGGCGATCGACGTGGTGAACGGCCAGCTCGGCGGGTTGCCCGGCAACATCAACGCAGCGCTCGCGGCGGTGAATGGTCCGTCGACGAGCGGCATCAACACCTACGACAGCCTGCGCGAGGGCCTGCGCTTCCTCACCGACCGGGTCATTGCAGCCCAGCAGCCCGCCACGAGCGCGAAGTCGCGCCTCACCCAGGCCGGAACGACGCTCGCGACGATGACGGACGCCGTGAGCTCCGGGCTCGTGAATGCGACCCAGGCCATCCCGACCGCGCAGGAGAAGGGCGCGAACGCGATCGCCAGCGCCGAGAGCTCGCTCGCGTCCGCGCAGGCGTCCTATGCCCGAACGGCCGTAAGCCCGAAGTCTGCGGACCTCGCAGCCGCGTATGCGAGCGTCGTCTCCTCGCAGGTCTCGGTCGATAACGCGCAGACGAACCTCGCGAACGCGACGCTCCGCGCGCCCGTCGCCGGCGTCGTCGCGACGGTGACGGGACAGGCGGGCGAAGCCACCACGGGGACCGCGGCGAATCCGTTCCTCTCGATCGCGAACATCACCTCGCTCCAGCTGCACGGCACCGTGGGCGAGGCGGATGTCGCGAAGCTCCGGCTCGGCCAGGTCGCGACGGTCACGGTCGACGCGGTCGGCGCCGGATCACGCATGACAGGCAAGGTGACGCTCATGGACCCCGTGGCGACGATCCAGCAGGGCGTGCCCGTCTACGGCATCGACATCACCGTCGATGTTCCCGATCCGCTGGTGCGTCCCGGGATGTCCGGAACGGCGAACGTCATTCTCGCCAGCCGCACCAATGTCCTCACCGTGCCGAACCTCGCGATCCGGACGACCGGCGGACGCCGGGGCGTCCAGGTCATGCGTCAGGGGAAGGCCGTCGACGCCGAGGTCGTCTTCGGCATCGCGACCGACACCGTGACCGAGGTCGTGAGCGGGGTCGAGGAGGGCGACCTCGTCGTCCTTCCGGCAGCGCGCGCCACGACGTCGGGACAACCACAGCAGCGACAGACGGTTCCCGGCGTCGGCGGCGGCGGCGTCCAGCTCCGATGAGCGAGGCGGTCCTCAGCCTCCGCGGGGTCACCAAGACGTACCGCATGGGCAAGGACAACGTCGTCCACGCGCTGCGCGGCGTCGACCTCGACATCCGCGCCGGCGAGTTCGTCGCGATCATGGGTCCCTCGGGCTCAGGGAAGTCCACGATGATGAACATCGTCGGCTGCCTCGATGTCCCCGAAAGCGGCAAGTACGTGCTCGCTGGAAAGGATGTCGGGACGCTCAGCGACGACCAGCTCGCGGCGATCCGGAACGCCAAGGTCGGCTTCGTCTTCCAGACCTTCAACCTTCTCCCCCGCCTCAACGCGATCGAGAACGTCGAGCTGCCGCTCATCTACGGCGGCGACCGGCGTGAGCGGCGGGCGCGCGCGGAACGCGCGCTCGCCGAGGTCGGTCTCGGCGATCGCATGCACCACCGGCCGACGGAGCTCTCCGGAGGGCAGCAGCAACGCGTCGCGATCGCGCGCGCTCTCCTCAACGATCCGGCGCTCGTCCTCGCCGACGAGCCGACCGGCAATCTCGATTCGCGCTCGAGCGTGGAGATCCTCGCGATCTTTCAGCGTCTGAACGACGCCGGAAAGACCGTGGTCATGGTCACGCACGAGCCCGACGTCGCCGCGCACTGCAAGCGCGTCGTGCGCATGCGCGACGGCAAGGTCTTCGCGGACGAGCGGATCCTCGCCCCGCGGCGGGCCGACCACGAGCTCTCGGTCATGGTCCCCGCTTGAAGATCCTCGATTCGCTCCGCTCCGCGCTGCAGTCGCTCGTCGTGAACAAGCTGCGCAGCTCGCTCACGATGCTCGGCGTCGTCATCGGCGTCGCCGCCGTCATCGCGATGGTCGCGGTCGGGAACGGCGCCTCGGAACGCGTGCAGCAGACGGTCCTGCAGCTCGGGTCCAATCTCGTGTCCGTGACACCCGGCGCGCAGACCGCTGACGCGCTGCGCGGCGCGGGCGTGCAGGCGCAAAGCCTCACCCTTGACGACATGCGGTCGCTCAGCGACCAGCTGGGCGATTCGATCCGCGCGATCGAGGCCGAGCAGAACGCCGGCCGCTGGCAGGTCACGGCGGCAGGGACGAACTGGAACACGCAGGTCACCGGCGTCACCGAGGAGTACCCGGTCGTCCGCGACTGGCCGCTCGCCTACGGCGAGTTCTTCACGGAATCGGACCTCCGCCTGAACAGCCAGGTCGCGGTCATCGGTTCGATCACGGCCGCGAGCCTCTTCGGGGACGCCGACGCCGTCGGTCAGACGCTCCAGCTCCGCCAGGCCGGCCCGCCAGGCCAGGGTGGCGGCGGGCAACGCTCGCGCATCATCAACTTCAAGGTCATCGGTGTCCTCGAGGCCAAAGGCAGCACCTTCGGCTTCAGCCGCGACGACCAGATCCTCGTCCCCGCGACGACCTCGCAGCGCGTCCTCACCGGCCGCACGAACGTGGTGAACGCGATCGTCATCAAGGCCGCGTCGTCGGAAACGATGGCGCTGACGACCGAGGACGTGCGCACGGTGCTCCTCGCACGGCACAAGATCGCGGATCCGGCATCAGCCGACTTCACGGTGACGAACCAGAACGACACCCTCGCGGCGCTCTCGACGATCACGACGACGTTCACGATCCTGCTCGGCTCGATCGGTGGCATCTCCCTGCTCGTCGGCGGTATCGGGATCATGAACATCATGCTGGTGTCCGTGAACGAGCGGACCCGCGAGATCGGGATCCGCAAGGCCGTCGGCGCGCGCCGGCGCGACATCATGATGCAGTTCCTCATCGAGGCGATCGCGCTCACCGGGACCGGGGGGATCCTCGGCATCCTTCTCGGCTGGGGCATCACCGAGGTCGTGAAGCGCTTTCAGCCTGACGTGCTCGTCGTCATCACGGCGGGGACGGTCGCGGTCGCGGTCGGCGTGTCCGTCGCGATCGGCGTCATCTTCGGCCTCTATCCGGCGATGCGCGCCGCGCGTCTCCATCCGATCCAAGCGTTGCGGTACGAGTAAGCACGAGCGGGGAGCGGCTGTGCCGCGACGAGCGAGTCCACCTGCCTTGAGCAAGGCGGCGAGACACGGAGGCGAC
>JBKJTV010000288.1:0-5621 GCA_046589985.1 Candidatus Limnocylindria bacterium
GTCGCATCGCGCCGCCGCAGCCGCCGCGGCTGTACCGCGACGGCGCCTACAGCGAGACCGGCCGCACCCCGCCACCGGAGCGCGCGATCACGCTCATCGTCGATGGCGAGGAGCTTGCGACGATCGCGTGCTCGCCGACACGCGTCATCGCGCTGGCACTCGGCTTCCTACGGCTCGAGGACATCATCCAGACCGCGGACGACGTCGCGCTCATGGAGGTCTGCGACGAGGAGACGGTCGTGAAGGTGCGTCTCGCGCCGACCGCGCGCGCCGTCCCGCACGACCGCAAGCGCATCCTTACCTCCGGCTGCGGCCGTGGCGTGACCTTCTCGCTCGACGTCGCGCCGGTGGACGGCGGCATGTCGGTGCGGCCGGAGCAGGTCATGGAATGGATGGAGACGCTCCTCGAGAGCGCGACCGGCTACCGCGAGCACGGCGGCACGCATGCCGCGGGCCTCTTCGGAGAAGGCGGGCTCGAGATCCTGGTCGAGGACATCGGTCGGCACAACACCGTGGACCGCATCGCGGGCGAGGCGCTGCTCCAGGACCGGCCGACGGCGCGCAAGGCGGTGCTGACGAGCGGGCGCATCTCGAGCGAGATGCTCGTGAAGTGCTCGCGCCTCGGGGTCGGGATCGCCGCGTCGCGCACGAGCCCGACCGAGCTCGCGGTCTCCCTCGCCCAGGAGGCAGGGATCGCCCTCCTCGGTTACGTCCGGCGTGGGCAGCTCCAGGTCTTCCACGACCCCGGCCGGCTCATCCCCGCCTAGGGCCGGGAAGGACAGCCCGGCCGGCCTCAGGTGTGTTGGCCGTCACTTTCGGTGCGTACGCCTTGCCGTGGCACCCCTCATGCTTGTAAAACTGTGCTTACCGTGGCTAATGAATTTGCGACCGAGCTCTCCCGCGCGATCGAAGCCGATGAGATCGAGATCGAGCTCCAGCCCCTCATCGACCTCCGTGACGGCTCCGTGCTGCGCCTTGAGGTGCTGGCCCGTTGGCATACGGCTCAGGGCGTGCCGGTCTCGCCGGCGATGTTCGTACCCGCGGCCGAAAAAGCCGGCCTCAGCTCGAGCCTCACCGGCCTGATCGCGCGCAAGTCCTTCGCGCGCCTTGGTGCCTGGCGCGAACGCCTGCCCGGGCTGCGCGTCGCCCTGAACCTCAGCGCTCTCGACCTGCACGAGCCCAGGCTCCCCGCGCAGCTCCTCGGACTGCTCGAGTCTGCCGGCGCCGCCCCCACGGCGCTCGCGATCGAGGTCACCGAGAGCTCGCTGATGACCGACCCCGACGCCGCGAGCGAGGTGCTCGCGTCGCTCCGCTCGCAGGGCGTGCGCGTGGACATCGACGACTTCGGGACCGGGTACTCCTCCCTCGGTCGCCTCGCGGAGCTGCCGCTCGACGGCATCAAGATCGATCGCTGCTTCGTGACCAGAATGGTCGGCGACCACAAGCGCGAGGCCATCTGCCGCGCGACGATCGCGCTCGGTCACGATCTCGGCCTCGAGGTGATCGCGGAAGGCATCGAGGACCGCGCGACCTGGGAGCTCCTCGGCGCGCTTGGCTGCGACAGCGGTCAGGGCTACACGGTCGCGCGGCCCATGCCGGCCGAGAGCGTCGAGGCGTGGCTCGAGAGCTGGGCCTCCGGTCTCCGGTTCATCCGCCGCTCGCACATCGAGCGGGGTCTGATCGCAACAGAGCCCGGCGCGACCGTCGGTCGGCCAGTCCTCGTCGTCGACGACGAGCCAGCCATCCGCGCGCTCATCCGCCGGGTGCTCGAGGGCGAAGGTCTCGAGGTGATCGATGCGGCGGACGGTGTCGAGGCGCTGCGCTCCGTCGAGCGTTCCAACCCGCGCCTGATCCTGCTCGACATGGCCATGCCGACGCTCGACGGCAAGGGTTTCACCGCGGCGATGCGCCGGCGCGGCCACCGCATCCCGATCATCGTCATGACCGCCGGTTCGAGCGCCGAGCGATGGGCAGCGGAGCTCCGCGCCGACGCATTCCTCCCGAAGCCATTCGACCTTGACGACCTCATCGGTGTGACGAACCGCTTCGCGCGCCCCAGCTGAGGCCCGACCCCGACCTCCTACTGCGGAGCCGAAGGCGAAGCAGCACCGTCCTACCATCCTCGTGCGATGCAGCGAGGCGTCCCGCTCCTCATGCGCGCGGCCGGAGAGCTTCTCGTCGCGGAGGACGAGGCCTCCGTGGTCCGTGCTGCGATGCGCCTGCTCGGTGATCGCTATGGCTCCGGCACGCGCTACCTGCTCATGCGCAAGGGAAACACACTCCGCACCGTCGCGGCCGATGGCCCCGGTACCGACACGCCGGAGGCACGGGCCTTCACCACGACTGTCGGCAGGGGTCTGAGCGGTGCCTGTGCGGAGCTGCGCAAAGTGCTGAACGTGCGCGACGTGACTCGCGATCCGCGGTACCTCGAGGTCATCCAGGGCACGAGGTCGGAGATCTGCGTGCCTCTGGCCGTCCGCGGCGAGCTCATCGGCGTCGTGTCGGTCGAGAGTCCCAAGGTCGGCGCCTTCACCGCTGACGACGAGGAGGAGCTCACCGCCCTTGCCCAGCTCGTCGCGCTCGCGCTTGTGCATACGAGCGCGGACGCGGCGCGCAAGCGGGACCTCACTGAACTGCAGGCCATCAGCGATGTCGCCAGCCGCGCGGTCGCGCTCGACCTCGAGGGCACGCTGAACGCGGCGGTGACCTCGTTCATGCAGATCACGACGTCCGACTCGGTCGCGGTCTTTCTCTGGGAGGAGGCGTCTGGGAAGCTCGTTTGCGCGGCGCTCTCTTTCGAGGAGCGGCTCTACCCGTCCGACTACCGCGATCGCGTCCGGTCGCTCGACATCGGGGAGGGGATGACCGGCTGGGTCGCGAAGACCCGCCAGGCCGTGCTGGTCGATGACGTGTCAAAGGATCCCCACGCCGTCGCGATCTCCGGGATCCCGCTCGGTGAGAAGGCCGCGATCCTCGTCCCGCTCATCGTCGAGAACGAGCTCCTTGGTGTGATTCGCGCGGTGAAGATGGGCGCCGGCAGCTACTCCCATGACCACTTCCGCCTCGCGCGCTCGCTGGCCGACCAGGCCGCCCTCGGGATCGCCGCCGCGCGCGCCCACACCGAGCAGGGCGCGCGGCTCGATGAGCTCACCGTTCTCGGCGATATCAGCCAGCGCCTCTCCGAGGTGGCGACGCTCGCGGAGGTGCTGCAGTCGGCGATCGACGGCGCAATGCGCATCACCGGCGCGGAGGCCGGCCTGGTGTGGCGGCGCGGCGAGGACCGTCTCTTCCGCCTCGCGGCCTCGATCAACGTGGATGCGGAGGGGGTCGCGGCCTCGCCGCCGAACCAGCCGCACTCGTACTCGAACGAGATGCTCCGCAGCGGGAAGCCGATCCTCCTCGCGGACCTGACGGGTGATCGCGCCGTCGTCACACACGCAGCCCTCGCCGGATTCCGCGCCCTCCTGGGCGTCCCGTTGCGGAGCGAAGGGCACATGTACGGCTCGCTCTATGTCCTGCACCCGCGGGCGGATTTCTTCAATGGGCGTCACGTCCAGCAGGTGCAGGTCGTCGCCGCCCACGCCGGCGCCGCGCTGGCCCGCGCGCAGGCCTTCGAGGAGGCGACGCGCCTTTCGATCACCGACGAGCTCACCGGCTTCTTCAACGCGCGCTACCTGAAGGCACGGCTGCAGGAGGAGCTCGCGCGCGCGCAGCGCTACGGCCACGAGCTGGCGCTCGTGCTCATCGACAGCGACGCGCTGAAGCGCGTGAATGACCGCCTCGGGCACGAGGCCGGGAACGAGCACCTGCGACACCTCGCCAAGACGATCCGCGCGCACGTTCGCGCCACCGACATCGTCGCCCGCTACGGTGGCGACGAGTTCGTCGTCCTTCAGCCGGAGGCCGGACTCGACGCCGCGCGTGCCACGGCAGAGCGCATCCGGAAGGCCGCCAGCGTTCAGCAGGAGGGCATCGCCACGAGCGTGTCCATCGGGGTCGCCGCCTTCCCGAACGTCCGCGATGCCGATGCGCTCTTCCGCGAGGCAGACCGGGCGCTGAGCCTGGCGAAGCAGCAGGGGAAGAACACCGTCGTCGTCGCGGACGGCGGGTCAGCGTGAGCGCCTCGCCCTAGTACTCGCGTACCAGCGGTCAGTCCGGTCGCGCGCTCCACGCGTTCGTCCGAAGGTGCGTCCATCACACCTTCGGAGGTCGAAATGCTCGGTCGCTTCATCCACGATGCCGATGGGCTCGCCACGATCGAATACGTCGCCGGCGCGGCGGTGGTCCTCGGGACGCTCGTCACCGGACTCTCCGCGTGGAACAACGGGCTGGTCGCGCGGCTGCAATCGCTGGTGTCGCAGCTCCAGGGCGTCCAGTGAGGGCGGCCGTCGTCGAGGAGGGAGCGGTCACGCTCGAGACGACGCTCGCACTCACGATCCTGGTGCCGATGCTGTTCGCGCTCCTGCAGTTCGGCGGGGCGCTGCAGCGCTGGGCGGCTCAGGACGCCATCGCCGTACAGGGTGCGCGTCAAGCCGCAGAGATCGGCGGCGACTCGACGGAGCTGCGGCTCGCGATCGAAAGCTCGCTCCGATCGAGCGGGGTCGACCCCCGCAACGTCACGGTCTCGGTCGAGCCGCCGGCGGTCGGGTGGCGCGAGCCGGTCCGCGTGCGGCTGCGTTCCGAGGCGCGCATCACCATCCCCTTCCTCCTTACGACCACGCTGCCTCTGAGCTCGAGCGCTGTCGCGCGCGGGGAGCTCGCGCGATGAGGGCCGAAGGGGGCAGCGCGTCGCTCCTGTCGATCCTTCTTCTCCCACTCGCCGTCCTGGTGCTCGCCGGGGTCGTCGATCTCGGCCTCCTGCGCCTGGGCGCGGCTCGCGCGCGAGCCGCTGCGGACCTCGCCGCGATCGTCGCGGTGAACGACCAGGACGAAGCCGCCCTTGGCCGCGGCACCTTGCGCCTCGCCGGTGACGCCGAGGCCGTCGCCAGGCATTACCTCGCGTTGAATCTTGCGTGGATCGCGCCGCTCCTCGCAGAGCCCGCGGCGAGCATCGCGAGCGCTGCGGACGTCGCCGCGTTCCCGCAAGGTGGCGTCGATCCTCGCGATGGCGTGCGCTACGACCGTCCGACCGTACGCATCCATGCCGCGGTGCCGCTCCGCAGCGGCGCGCTGCGGCCCGTGCTCGGGCCGAGGGTCGTCGTGTACGCGAGCGCGGCCGCGGCCGCCCGATGATCCGACGGGTCGCGCTCTGCCTCGTCGTGCTGCTCGCGCTCGCGACACCCGTCGCTGCCTGGGACCCGTACTGGGACGACTGGTGGTGGGAGGAGCCTGTGGTGTGGCTCGAACCCCAGCCCGTCGACGACATCTGGTGGTGGGATGAGCCCGCCTGGGAGCCGGCTCCGCCGCCTCCGCCTGCGCCGGTCGTGCCGCAGGGGATCTACTTCGTGACCGAGGTCTACGTCGCGAATGTCGTCACGGTCTCCGGGCCCCTGACCACGTACAGCACGGCGACCATTGCCGACACACCCGGCAGCTACGCCCGCGTCGTCGACACCGTGGGTACCGGTGCATCCAGCCAGTACGACGGCGCGTCGTTCAACGGCCGCGCGTCCCTCGGGGAC
>JBKJTV010000116.1:0-2648 GCA_046589985.1 Candidatus Limnocylindria bacterium
GTTGCGGACGAGCAGGAAATCGGAAACGTTCTGGAACCAGGTGAAGAGGCCCGAGAGCAGCGCAATGAGGATCTGCTCGAGGAAGTAATAGCCGAGCCCGATCGCCATGCCCGCCGCGGAGGACCGCGCCAGCACGGTGACGAAGGTGGTGAGCGCGAGGTAGGGGAGGACCGACACCCAGGCCTTCGAGAACGCGATGCCCGTATCGGCCCAGGTCTTCGCCGTCACGTTCGCGGAGGTGGGCTCGGCACCGGCGATCGCACCGGCGATCACGCTGCTCACGGCGACCGTCGCAAGCGTGATGAGCAGGCCGAACGCGGCGATGACCGCGAGCGTCAGGAGCTTGGCCGTCAGATACGGCCAACGGCCGGTCCCTTTCGTGAGGACCGAGCGCAGCGTGCCGGATCCGTAGTCGATACCGATCGCCGACGCGGTGAGGATCGCGATGAGGATGAGCGCGAGCGTCTGCACGATCGCGAGCGCGGCCGAGAAGCTGCCTGGCATCGTGAAGCTCTGATACGCGCGTGCGAGCCTGTCCGGCAGCGTCGCCGCCTGCTGCCGGCATTGCGCGGCGAGGCCGGCGGTCACCTGCGGGTCGAGGTCCGCCGGCTGCTTCGCGGGATCGCCCGAGAGCAGGTCGTTGCACGCGACGGTGCGTGGCACCCGCCCTCCCTGCTGCAGCGCCGCCGGCACGGTGAGCTCGCCGCCGGTCCGCTGGAGGTTCTGGTACGAGAAGAACTGCCCCCACACCGCGAGCTGCGCGAAGAGGATCGCGAATGCGAGGAGGATCCATAGCATCCAGCGCTTCCGGAGCTTGAACCACTCCCAGCGCCCAAGGTTGGCGACGTTCGCGATCACGAGCGTTCCTTTCCGGTCATCGGGTCGGTACGGGTGATGTCCATGAAGTACTCCTCGAGCGAGCGGTGCAGCGGAACGAGCTCGTTCAGATAGATCTGTTGCTCGGCCAGCGCACGCGCGATCTCCCACGCGCGGACCTGCGGGGCCGTGACGACGAGCCCGCCGTCGCGCTCTTCGATCCGTTCGATCCAGCTCATCGTGGCGAGGGTCGCACGCGATCGTGCGTCATCCGTCGTGCGCAGACGCAGGGTGTCGTGCTGGCGCAGCAGCTCGTGGATGGTGCCCTGCGCGATGAGCCGCCCGCGCGAGAGCACCGCAACGTTGTCGCAGACGAGCTCGGTCTCCGCGAGGAGGTGGCTCGAGAGAACGACGGTCCGGCCCCCCTTGCCGAGCTGGCGGATGAGCTCTCGCACCTCGACGACGCCCGCGGGATCGAGCCCGTTCGTCGGCTCGTCGAGGAACACGAGCTCCGGGTCGCCGAGGAGCGCGCAGGCGACGCCGAGCCGCTGCTTCATCCCCAGCGAGTAGGTCGCGAACTTGCTGTCAGCCCGCTTTCCGAGGTCGACGACGTCCAGCAGGCGGTCGACCTCCGTCGGCGAGCCGTGCCCGCTGACGCCCTGGAAGTAGCGGAGGTTCGCGCGCCCGGTCAGGTACGGATAGAAGGTGGGACTCTCCACCATCGCTCCGACCCGCCGCAGCGTGGCGGGGTGACGAGACGGGTCGCCGAAGATGCGCGCCTCGCCTGAGGTCGGATGAACGAGCCCGAGGAGCATCCCCATCGTCGTCGTCTTGCCCGATCCATTCGGACCGAGGAAGCCGAAGACGCCGCCGCGAGGGACGCGCAGCGAGAGGTGATCGACGGCCACCACGTCGCCGTATCGCTTGGTCAACTCCTTCGTCTCGATGACGTATTCGTTCTGCACGTCTGGTCCGGCCGCGGTCTTGGCGGCTGCGCTCATGCGGTCTTGATCACGCGCTTGGCCGGCGCCCGTTGCACCGATCCGCGTGGTGCGACCCGAACGATGGCGCGCAGCGCGGTCGCGAGCGCCGCTCGCTCAGCTGCGGTCATCCCCCGGATCGCTCTGCTCAGCTGGGCGGTGGAACGGCGCTCGAGGCGGCCGAGGAGCCGCGTGCCATCGGGAGCGACTACGAGAAGCACGGTCCGCTGGTCCTCGACCCCGCGCTGGCGGTCGACGTAGCCGAGACGGCCGAGGCGCTCGCTCAGTGCCGAGGCGCTCCCGAGGCTCATCCCGAGGGCACCGGCGAGATCGCTCACCCGCATCGGCTGCCGGGTCGTCAGAACGAAGAGCGCGCGCATCTGCGTGAACGTCAGATCGACGTCGCTCCAGGCATCCGGTCTCGCAGCCGTGATCTCGCGCAGCTGTCGGACGAGAGTGTGAATCTGGGCATCAATCGTCACCACATAGATAATCTACGTCATATGGACTATCAGCTCTCGATGGATCCAGCAGTCCGTGGTCGCCCGGAGCGTCCTGAGATCAGCGGCCCCGGCTCGCCTTGGCCGCGAGTGTCATGCAGGTGCTCGAGGCGCGCGCGATGTGACGCCCATCGGCGTCGGTGATGTCGCATTCGGTGAGCCCGATCGTCCGACCGCGGCTCACGACGCGGCCCGACGCGACGAGGCTGCCGCTCCAGAACGGCCGCAGGAAGTTGATCTTCAGCTCGAGCGTCGTGAAGCTCTCGGCCTCACCAAGCGTGGACGCGTACGCCACACCCATGGCAGCGTCGGCGAGGTCGCAGAGGATGCCGCCATGCAGCGTGCCCATGAG
>JBKJTV010000024.1:0-2556 GCA_046589985.1 Candidatus Limnocylindria bacterium
ACTGCTCGTCGTGTCCTGCAATCCGTTCGCGCAGCAGGCCCCGCGTCTCACGCGGGAGCCCGAGCCGACCTTCCGTCCGCTCGCGGGGGTCCCGCTCATGGTCGACATCGACCTCCCGGACGGGAGCTCGTTCGCCCTCGAGGGCCGGATCGTGAAGCGGGCCGTCACCGATGCCGAGATGCGTCCGCCGTCGCATCCCTAGACTCGCCTTCATGGACTTCGACCTGACACCCGAACAGCAGCAGATCCGAACCCTTGCGCACGACTTCGCGGACCGGGAGATCGCGCCTGGCGCGCGGGAGCGGGACCGGTCCGAGACCTTCCCGGCGGATGTCCTGGCGAAGATGGCGCCGATCGGCTTCCTCGGTGGACCCGTCCCGGAGCAATACGGCGGGATGGGGGTCGACATGATCTCCCACGCGCTCATCACGGAGGAGATCGGCCGCGCCGATTCGTCCGTACGGACGACGCTCTCGGTCCAGATCTCGCTCGTCGAGATGACGATCCTCAAGTTCGGCACGGAAGAGCAGAAGCAGAGGTTCCTGCCGGCGCTCTGCCGGGGCGAGATCATCGGCTGCTTCGGGCTCACCGAGCCCGAGGTGGGCAGCGACGCGACGAAGCTGCGGACGACCGCCAAGCGCGACGGCGACAGCTGGGTGCTGAACGGCCGCAAGATGTGGATCAGCAACGGCTCGGTCTCGAAGCTTGCGCTCGTCTTTGCGCAGGCGGACGCCTCGAAGGGCCACAAGGGAATCACGGCGTTCCTCCTCGAGCGCGACGTCCACCCGTACGGCTCGCAGGGCCTTCACGGGAAGCTCGGCCTCCGCTCGTCGGACTCGAGCGAGCTCCTCCTCGATAACGTGCGGGTGCCCGACAACGCGCGTCTCGGCGAAGTCGGGAAAGGCTTCTCGATCGCGATGGCCGCTCTCGACTCGGGGCGCTACTCCGTCGCGGCGGGCGCAGTCGGCGTCGCGCAGGCCGGCATCGATGCTTCCGTGACCTACGCGACGCAGCGGCATTCGTTCGGCAAGCCGCTCGCGGGCCACCAGCTCGTGCAGGAGATCATCGCGGACATGGTCGTGGAGACCGAGGCCGCGCGGCTTCTGGTGTGGCGCGCGGGGCTCCTCAAGGACAAGGGTCTGCCGAACACCCGCGAGACGAGCATCGCGAAGCTCTACGCGAGCGAGGCCGCGCAGCGCGCGGCCGATGGCGCGATCCAGATCCACGGCGGCTACGGATTCTCAGATGAATTCCCGGTCGAGCGGTACTGGCGCGACGCACGCGTGAACCGCCTGTACGAAGGCACGACCCAGATCCAGAAGCTCATCATCGGCCGCTTCGCCACAGGCATCGACGCGATCGGATGATCCCTCTTCACTCCGCCGCCTTCCATCCCTTCTCGCTTCGCCGCCTGCGGCTGCTCTGCTCGGAGGGGCCAGGACGGGTCGGTCGGGCGAAGCCCTCCCTCGCGAAGCCGCTCGTCGCGTGAGCTGGGAGCAGGAAGCCGAGCGCGCGCTCGAGCAGCTCTGCGCGATGGTCCCCGAGACGTACCGCGAGCTTGCGGGGGCGAACGCGCGCGCCGAGAGTGAGATCGCCGCCGCGGAGCGGGGTGCGACCGAGACCGGTCCCGAGGACGTCATCGTCGGCTGGATCCGGATGACGCCGACGGAGCAGCGCGACAGTCTCGTCGCGATCATCGAGTCGCTCGGCCACGATCCCGTGGAGTACGCCGAGGAGCTTCAGTCGGCTGAATCCCCCGAGGAGCCCGAAGACTCCGGGATGTGAGAGCGCTCGCGACGAGCGAGCGCCTCGCCGATCGTGTCCGGCCCTGCCGCCATCGCCTGCGTGAATGTGGCGCGCGCATCACCGGTAAGGCCGAGCTCCCGCAGCGCGATGCCGCCGAGGTACCCGATGAACGCGCGGTCCGGTCCCTCGAGGACCTCACGTTGGCGCTCCGCGACCTTCAGCGCGGACCGTGCGAGCGTCTCGTCCTTCCGCTGCGCCGCAGCGATCGCGACGAGCACGTTCGCCATCGCGGTCCGCTCGGCGCCGTGGCCGACCTCGAGCTCCGAAAGGAGCGCATCTGCGAGGCGGGCGCCCGTCGCACGATCGCCCGCGAGGGCGACGAGCTCGGCCCACGCGAGTGCCAGCCGCACGTCGTAGTCGCCGGGAAGGAGCCTCGCCGCGCGGCGTGCGTCGCCAGCCTTGTTCAGCGCTGCGTACGAGGCGACGAGGCCAACGACGATCTCGCGATCCTTGCCGAGACGTTTCGCCGCCCGCTCGTAGAGGCTCGCCGCCGAGAGTGGATCGCCGGTCGCGTAGAGGACGTCGGCCGCGGCTTTCTCGACGAGCGGCTGACCGGGAAAGCGGTCGAGCAGCGGCGCCGCGATCGCGCGTGCGGAGGCGAGATCGCCGCGCGCGAGAGCACGCTCCACGGCGCCGAGCGTTCGGAGGAAGCGGATGTGGCGGACGAGGTAGACGGCGAACGCGGTGAGCGCGACCGCGACCGAGACTGGTAGCAACGTCGGGTACCAGACAGAGGCCACCGCCAGCCCA
>JBKJTV010000038.1:0-5592 GCA_046589985.1 Candidatus Limnocylindria bacterium
ACCGCGTGCTGTCGGCGCACTGGGGTCATCCCGACCGCCCACACGAAGATCTCGCGTTCGATGCCGTGACGGCGTGGGCGGACGGGGCCCAATGCCACCGCTACCTCGTCCTCCTCGCGCACGCTCCCATCAGCCGGTCGCAGGTGGGCCTCTCGCTGTTCGGTCGCCGCTCGGTCCGCAACGTCACGCGCGCGACCACGGTCCTCCGCTTCAGCCGGCGCGATACGGCGGTCGCGAGAGCCCTGCGATCAGCACTCTCGGAACGGGGTGCGCCGTACGTGGAGCTGGCACTGCGTCAGCTCACGCGTGAGGAACGGACGCGCGGCAAGCGCGTGGCATTGAAGATCCGGCTCTGACGGCTCGGGTGCGCGTCGCGCACACGGCGCGCCGCGCAAGGCTGGGCCGATACGAGACGACGTGCTGGAGCGCCCGGACACCGCAATGCGCCGTCTCGCGCCGGATGCCGTGCAGCTCCAGGTGATCCTCGGCTCGCTCCTTGGCGATGGGCGTATCAGCGGCCGCGTCGGTCGACGGCAGCTGAACATCGCGCACCACCGGCACGCGTACGCGCGCTGGAAGTACGACCGTCTCGGCTCTCTGGCGGCCGGCTGGCCCGTGCGTGTCGCGGAGCTCACCCAGTTCACGACGATCGCCCATCCGATGTTCGACGATCTCGCCTGTCTGGAACGCGCCGAGCTCCTCACGCTGGTCGGGCCCCTCGGGCTCGCGGTCTGGCTGACCGATCTTGGCCGCATCGAGCTGCGGCTCGACTCGTTCCTGCCGTCCCAGCAGGTGGCGCTCGGTGCGGCTTAGGCGGCGGCCCCTGCCATCCGCTCCGACGCGGCGGGGAGGAGCGCACGGCGGAGATTCGCGATCGCGCGGCCGTGCAGCTGGCACGCGCGGGCTTCGCTGACGCCCATGCTCTTGCCCGCCTCGCGCAACCCCAGCGACTGGCCGTAGTAGCGGGCGAGTACCACCCGCTGCCGCTGCGGCCCGGTCTCGTCGACCGACGGCAGCTTGTGATCGCCTTCGTCCAGGAGTGCGTCGAGCGACAGCTGAGTGGGCGCCTCATTGCGCCGGCCGCCGGTCGCCGCGCGCAGCTCGTCCAGCACCGCGCCGCGCACGCGGAGCGCTGCGTATGCCTCAAAGGGAACACCGCGTTCCGGCTGGTAGCGGTCGACGGCGTCGATGAGGCCGACGAGTCCCGCGGACTCGAGGTCCTCGCGGCTGGTCACGGTGATGCCCGCGGGGTGAAGCCGTCGCGCCATGCGCGTGGCCATGCCCGAGTAGCGCTCGATGAGCGCGCAGCGCGCAGCCGCATCGCCAGCCTTGCAGCTAGACCAAAGCACCGCCAGGTCCACGCGACCCCCTGCGCCGCATCGCGTCCCCACCGGTCTGCCGTCGCTCCGACGGTACCGACCCCTCCAACGCGCCAGCGCACCTGCATCCTCGCGGCGGCCGGTAACCGGGTTAATCCCCGGTCAGGTCTTTCTTGGATACCCATTCGGGGTGCGCGTGCCAAGTGGGGCCTACTCGATCAAGCCGCTCCGGAGCGCCAGGACCACCGCGTGTGTACGGTCTGCGGCCCCGAGCTTCGCGATGAGGGACTGCACGCCCTTCTTCACCGTGTCGTCGGCGAGGACCATGACTCGCGCGATCTCCTTGTTGGTGTAGCCCTCGGCGAGGTAACGGAGCAGCTCCATCTCGCGTGGGCTGAGCGCCTCGGCGGGTCTCTCGGGTCGCTCACCGCTCGGGGCCTCCGTCCCGCGGTCGAGGGTGCGATCCGTGACTCGGCGTTCCGGAGCTGCAGAGTCGACCGCTCGCAAGGAGGGAGCCTCGGTCGGTGATGGACGGAGGAAGGCCTCGAGCGCGGAGGGATCGATGGCCGCGAGGCCTGCCGCCGCCGCATGGAGCGCGGCGACGATCCGAACGGGCGCCGCGTCCCGGCCGATCTGGCCGACCGCGCCGGCGCGCAGTGCGGCGTGTGCGTCCGTCCCACGTCGCTCGTCCGTGATGACGATCACCTCGACCCGCGCCTTCGCGCGGAGGCGGCTCACGGCGTCCGAGGCCGACGCGTCAGCGACCGCGCCCATGAGCGCGACGTCGCTGCGGGTCCCGGTCGAGCGCGAGAGCGCTTCCGCGAGCGTCGCGCAGGAGAGACTCACCGTGATGCCGGCCCGCTCGAGGATCGTCTCGAGCCCGATGCGGGTCGCCGGGTGCGATTCGACGATCGCGACGCGGAGTGGCGTTCCCTCCGCCGGCGGGAGCGCTACCGCCGTGTCTCGCTCGGCGAACGCCACGGCCTGCGCGTCGCTGAAGGCCATCGACAGGAGCCGGGCAGCCGCCTCGCCGGCCACGACCTCTACGGCATCGAAGGGCATGCCGTGGCGCATCGCGCACAGAACGCCTCGCTCGCCTGCCGTCGAAGTGATGGGCGCGAGCAGTGCGTACGCGACCGCGTCGCCCCAGCGCTCCGCCGGTATCGCCGTCGCGAACGCGCCGCGGTCGGTCACGGCCCGGTCCACCGCGTCATTCCCGAGCACGAGCCGCCAGGAGAGGGCGTCGTCGATACGGCAAGAGAAGAGCGTGCGGACATCCCCGTTCTGGAGCGCAAGGATCGCCGCGCCTTCCGCGCGCAGCAGGGTCGCGACCTGCTCGAGACGCTCCGGCCATCGCGCAGTGGAGTTGACCTCGACCCTCCTGTGCAGGCCTGACGGTCCATCGGGCGTAGCCGCTTCGCGGCTCGGCCGTAGTGTGGCACGTCCCATGCGCCGCCGACCGGTCCGAGATCACGTGGGACAGCTCTGTCAACCCGACGACCGTTCACGTGGTAAGGGATCAGGTCTTGATCGTCGCGGACACGTCACCGCAGCTTCGGACGTCGTCACGGTGGGAGGCGCCGGACGGTCCGGTGACCGCGGGCGAGAGTATCATCGGAACAGAATGGCTCTGCGGTCGGTAGTGGTGGTCTGATGGGTCCGTTCGATCGCTTCAACGACCGAGCGAAGCGTGTTCTTGCGCTCGCGCAGGACGAGGCGATCCGCTTCAACCACAACTACATCGGGACCGAGCACCTGCTCCTTGGTCTCGTACGCGAAGGCGAGGGCGTCGCCGCCCGCGTCCTCGACTCCCTCGGCGTCGAGCTCTCGAAGGTCCGCACGGCGGTCGAATTCATCATCGGCCGCGGCGACTCGACCACCTCGCCCAGCGAGATCACTCTCTCGCCGCGCACGAAGAAGGTCATCGAGCTCGCGATCGACGAGGCCCGCAAGCTCGGCCACAGCCATGTCGGCACCGAGCACCTCCTGCTCGGCCTCGTCCGCGAGGGCGAGGGCATCGCCTCGGGCGTGCTCGAGTCGCTCGGCGTGTCGCTCGAGAAGGTCCGCCACCAGGTCATCGCGACGCTCGGGCAGCAGCACCCGGCGACGGCGGAGACCGCGCCCGCCGGCGGCGGGAAGACCGCTGGCTCCAAGACGCCCACCCTCGACCAGCTCGGCGTGAACCTCACCGCGATGGTGAAGGCCGGACAGGTCGACCCGGTCATCGGCCGCGAGAAGGAGATCGAGCGGGTCATCCAGATCCTCTCGCGCCGCACGAAGAACAACCCAGCGCTCATCGGGGAGCCCGGCGTCGGCAAGACCGCGATCGCCGAGGGCCTCGCGCACCGGATCGTGAAGGGCGACGTGCCCGAGACTCTTCAGGGCAAGCGACTGCTCACGCTCGACATCGGTTCGCTCGTCGCGGGCACGAAGTACCGCGGTGAGTTCGAGGAGCGGCTGAAGAAGATCATCGAAGAGCTGCGGCACGCGCACGACGTCATCCTCTTCATCGACGAGCTGCACACGCTCGTGGGCGCCGGCGCGGCCGAGGGTGCCGTCGATGCGGCCAACATCCTGAAGCCGTCCCTCGCGCGTGGCGAGCTCCAGTGCATCGGCGCGACGACCCTCGACGAATTCCGGAAGTACATCGAGCGCGACGCCGCGCTCGAGCGCCGGTTCCAGCCGGTCATGGTCGAGGAGCCGACCATCGAGCAGACCATCGCCATCCTGATGGGCATCCGTTCGCGCTACGAGGATCACCACAAGGTCTCTATCACCGACGAGGCCGTGAAGGCTTCGGCCGAACTGTCGGCCCGTTACATCACCGACCGCTTCCTGCCGGACAAGGGCATTGATCTCATGGACGAGGCCGCGAGCCGCGTCCGCCTGCGGTACTCGACGCTGCCCGCCGATGTGAAGGAGGCGCAGAAGGAGCTCGACCGCATCGTCACCGAGAAGGAATCGGCGATGGAGGGCCAGCGCTACGAGGACGCGTCGTCGCTGCGCCAGCAGGAGCGCACGCAGCAGGACAAGCTGCAGCAGGCGAAGGCCGACTGGCTCCTCGCGCAGTCCGCGAAGCGTCCCGAGGTCACCGACGAGGACATCGCCGAGGTCCTCTCGATGTGGACCGGCATCCCGGTCCGCCGTCTCGCCGAGGAGGAGACCCAGAAGCTCCTCAAGATGGAGGAGGCGCTCCACGCGAAGGTGATCGGCCAGGACGTCGCGATCAGGACCGTCTCGCGCGCGGTGCGCCGCGCCCGCGCAGGCCTCAAGGACCCGCGCCGTCCGATCGGCGTGTTCTTCTTCGTCGGCCCGACCGGTACTGGCAAGACGCACCTGGCGCGCCACCTTGCCGAGTTCATGTTCGGCAACCAGGACAACATCGTGAAGATCGACATGTCCGACTACATGGAGCGCCACAACGTGTCGCGCCTGGTCGGCTCCCCGCCCGGCTACGTCGGCTACGAAGAGGGCGGACAGCTCACCGAGACCGTCCGGCGCAAGTCGTACTGCGTGATCCTCCTCGACGAGATCGAGAAGGCGCACCCGGAGGTCTTCAACATCCTGCTGCAGATCTTTGACGAGGGCCGCCTCGCCGACGCGAAGGGTCGCACCGTCGACTTCCGCAACACGATCATCATCATGACCAGCAACCTCGCTCAGAAGATGCTGAAGAGCGACGCTGCGCTCGGCTTTCGCGCGAAGCTCGGCGGCGAGGGCGACGATGCCGACGCTCTGGCCGCCTACGAGCGGATGAAGGAGCGCGTCCAGGACGAGATGAAGCGGTTCTTCCGCCCCGAGTTCCTGAACCGTATCGATGCGACCGTCGTCTTCCAGCCGCTCACCAAGCCGGAGATCCGCCAGATCGTGGAGATCGAGCTCCAGCGCGTGACGAAGCAGCTCGCCTCGCAGGAGATTTCGCTGGTCATGACCGACGAGGCGAAGGACCACATCGCCACGGTCGGCTACGACACGAACTTCGGCGCACGGCCGCTCGGGCGGGCGATCCAGAACGAGATCGAGGATCCGCTCGCGGAGATGCTCCTGCAGGGCGGGTTCAAGCCCGGCGACACCGTGCGCATCCACCCGAAGGACGGCAAGCTCGAGATCGAGAAGCTCGCCGTCGAGGAGCGCAAGCCGGAGCCCGTCGCCACCTAGCGTGCCCCCGCCATGGTCCTGCGCGCCGTTCCGTGACTAGACGAGCGGGTCTGGCGAAATGCGGACGAGCGACTCGTGCGCGAGAAGGAGCGCGAGCCCGAGCGCAATGAGGCTC
>JBKJTV010000095.1:0-2658 GCA_046589985.1 Candidatus Limnocylindria bacterium
GGGAGAAGCGGTCGACGCGCATGAGCTCGCGCACCGCTACCGTGCCCGGCACGCTGACGCGGCCGATGTCGTTGCGCGAGAGGTCGACGAGCATCACGTGCTCGGCACGCTCCTTCTCCGACGCGAGGAGCGCCGCCTCCTCGGCAGCGTCGGACTCGTCATCCGCGCCCCGGGGCCGGGTTCCCGCGATCGGGTGCATGACCATCTGCCCGTCACGCACCTGGACGAACGGCTCGGGCGAGGCCCCCACGAGCGTCGCCTCTCCCGCCTGGAGGAAGAACAGGTAGGGCGACGGATTCACGTGCCGGAGGGCGCGGTACAGCGCGAGCGCGCCGGGGGCGGGCCGCACGTCGAAGCGCTGCGAGAGCACGATCTGGATGCAGTCGCCCGCGCGGATGAGAGCGCGCGCCCGCTCGGCGCGCTCGATGAACTGCTCCGGGGTCAGGTTCGTGAGGATCTCTCTCGCCTCCCGTTTCACCGCCGGGAGGTGCAGCGGTGCGGCGAGCGCGCGCACGACACCCGCGATCGCGTCCTCGGCGCGAGGCGGTGCTCCCTCCACGTCGTGGGCGATCACGGTGAGCGTGCGACGGAGGTGGTCGAACGCGACGACGGTGTCGTAGAGCGCGAAGCGCAGCTCCGGCAGCCCGTGCGGATCGTGCGCGTGCGGCCGGAGCGACGGCTCGAGCCGGCGCGCGGCGTCGTAGCCGATGTAGCCGACGGCACCGCCCGAGAACGGCGGCAGGCCGGCTGCGGCGTCGCGGCGGTAGCGGCCCGCAAAGTTGCGCAGCAGTGCGAGCGGGTCCTCGCCCTGCACGATGGAGCCCTCGCCGCGGTCGTCGATCCGCGCCTGGCCGTCGCGATAGGTGAACGTCGCAAAGGGCGCGACCCCGATGAACGAGTAGCGGCCGATCCGCTCACCGACCTCGACGCTCTCGAAGAGGAACGCGCCGCCGAGGTGGCGGAGCTTCGCGAACGCACCGACGGGCGTCTCGAGATCCGCAAGGAGCACGCGCGACCGCGGAATGAGGCTCACCGGGGTGCGGAGGACGGTGGCCATCAGTCCGACCGGCCTGCCGCGACCATCGACTCGACGAACGCGCGCAGCGCATAGGGGCGACGCGACGGCTCGGCATTCGCGACGACGTCGATCGCCGCGCTCCCGATGACGACCCCGTCGATCCGGCCGCGCAGCGAGGCCACCTGCTCTGGGCGCGCGATCCCGAAGCCGAGCGCGACCGGCAGGGCCGTCCGCTCGCGCACGCGTGCGACGAACGCGTTCACGTCGGATGGCAGCTCCTTCCGCGCGCCGGTCACGCCCGTGAGCGAGACGCAATAGACGAAGCCCCGCGACCGCGGGAGGAGTCGATCGAGCCGGTCGTTCGGTGTGGTCGGCGCATAGAGATCGATCCGCGCGATTCCGGCAGGCACGAGCGCGTCGTCGAGGAGCGCCGACTCCTCCGCGGGTAGATCCGGGACGATGACGCCGGCGATACCGGCAGCGCGAGCGTCCGTCGCGAATCGCACGGGACCGTAGCGCAGGAACGGGTTGGTGTAGCCCATGAGAAGGGCCGCCGCGTCGCGCTCCTCGATGATGGCTCGCGCCTCGGCGATGCAGTCGACGAGGCCGACGCCGTTCCGGAGCGCCTGCTCGCCGGCGCGCTGCACGGTCGCTCCGTCCGCGAGCGGATCGCTGAACGGGACGCCAAGCTCGAGCGCATCGGCTCCCCCGTCGAGTGCCGCGCGCAGCAGTGCGGCCGCCGAGTGCCGCTCGGGAAACCCGACGGTGAGGTACACGATGACCGCGAGACGGTGCTCGGCCTTCGCCCGCGCGAAGGCCCGCGAGACGCGTTCGACGCCGCTCGCCAGGACCGCGCTCACCCGAGCGCCGCCATGACGCTCTCGAGATCCTTGTCACCCCGTCCGGAGAGGCAGAGGAGCACCACGGCGTCTGGTCCCAATTCCTTCGAAAGGTGCGGGAGCTCGGCGATCGCGTGAGCCGGCTCGAGCGCGGGGATGATCCCCTCGAGCCGCGAGAGCTGTTGAAATGCGGCGAGCGCCTCGTCGTCGGTCCGCGAGACGTATGTTGCGCGACCCGATCTTGCGAGCATGGCGTGCTCCGGCCCGACACCCGGATAGTCGAGGCCGGCCGAGATCGAGTGCGTCCCCTGGATCTGGCCGTCATCGTCCTGCAGCACGAGCGTGCGCGTGCCGTGGAGCACGCCGACCGAGCCCGCGACGATGGAAGCGGCGTGCTCACCGGTCTCGATCCCCCGTCCGCCCGCCTCGACACCGCGCAGGACGACATCGCGGTCGTCAAGGAATGCGGTGAAGATCCCGATGGCATTCGACCCGCCACCGACGCACGCGACGACGGCGTGGGGCAGACGACCGAGGAGCGTCATCGACTGCTCGCGCGCTTCGCGGCCGATGACGGACTGGAGATCGCGGACCATGGTCGGATACGGGTGCGGTCCGATCGCCGACCCGAGCAGGTAGTACGTCGTCCGAACGTTCGTCACCCAGTCGCGGATCGCCTCGTTCACCGCGTCCTTCAACGTCCGCGTGCCCGAATCCACAGGGCGCACCTCGGCACCCAGGAGCTTCATCCGGAAGACGTTCGGCGCCTGGCGCCGCATGTCCTCGGTCCCCATGTACACG
>JBKJTV010000098.1:0-6015 GCA_046589985.1 Candidatus Limnocylindria bacterium
ATCTCACCATAGCCTTCGTGCGTGTCGTCCTCGAAGCCAAGCAGGTGCAGCGCACCGTGCGCCGCGAGGAACGCGACCTCCCGCACCAGGGGTTGGCGCCTGCGGCGCGCCTGCCGGGCCGCCTGCGCAGCGCTGATGACGATGTCTCCGATCTCGAGCTCGCCGTCGATATCGCGGACCAGGGCGCGTACCGCGGGGGCGCCCTTCGCGCCCGGTGGGAGAGCCTGGCCGAAGGAGAGCACATCGGTCGTGCGCGGCTTGCCGCGATGCCTGCCATTGAGCTCCTTCATGACGAAGTCATCGACGAACGCGAGCCCCACGCGCGCCCCCGACGGCACGCCGTACCGGCGGACGGCGGCGTGGATCGCCCGCCGCACCGGAGCGAGGTCGCACGGCGGCTGACCGGACACGAGGATCCTCACCTGCTGCTCCACACGGACCGAGGTGGCCTTGCCGCGCGGAGGGTCTGAGCCGGCGCAGCCGGCGAAGGCGTCACAAGGGTCGGCCACGCTCGACGTGATGAAGCCCGGCCGAGCGGGGGAGCCACCTCGACGTCCCACAGACGGCCCGAAAGCCTGGCTCTAGACATGTCGATGGTCGACCGGATCCTGGGAAAGAAGTCAGCGGTCGAGGCGAACGGGCACATCGCCGACCCGGGGCTCATCACGGATGCGGCGGCGATCGCGGCGACGCGCGGCACGGCCTGGCAGGCGGTCCAGCTCGCGCGCGATCCGAAGCGCCCGCATGCGCTTGACATCATTGCCGGCGTCTTCGACAAGTTCCAGGAGCTGCACGGGGACCGGCTGTTCCGGGACGACCCCGCGATCGTCGGTGGCATCGCGGAGCTCGATGGACGCGCGGTCGTCGTCGTCGGCCAGCAGAAGGGCTCGTCGACCGAGGAGAACATCGCGCGCAACTTCGGGATGCCGCACCCCGAGGGCTACCGCAAGGCGATACGCCTGTACCGTCTCGCGGAGAAGTTCCACCTTCCGCTCATCACGCTCATCGACACGCCGGGCGCCTTCCCCGGTCCAGAGGCCGAGGAGCGTGGCCAGGCGGAGGCCATCGCACGGAGCATCGAGGCGATGACCCGCCTCGCCACGCCGGTCGTCGTCGTCGTCCTCGGCGAGGGCGGGTCCGGTGGCGCGCTTGCGCTCGGCGTCGGCGACGTCGTCCTGGCGATGGAGAACGCGATCTACTCCGTCATCTCGCCGGAGGGCGCCGCCGCGATCCTGTTCCGGAGCAACGCGGAGGCGCAGCGCGCCGCGAACGCGCTCCGGCTGGCCGGGCCCGATCTCCTCGAGCTGCGGATCGTCGACGCGCTCATCCCCGAGCCGGCAGGCGGCGCGCAGAACGATCACACCGCCACCACCAAGGCCGTGAAGGCGGCGCTCATCGGGCAGCTCGACCGTCTTTCGCGCGCGCCGACGGCCGATCTGCTCTCCGCGCGGTACGAGCGATTCCGTGCCATCGGTGTCGTGGTCGAGCCGAGCAGCGAGCAAGCCGCGCCGAAGGCCGAGCCCTGGTGGCGGCGGATCGTGAAAGGGCTGCCGTGAAGGACCGCGACGCGCTGTCCCTCATCGATGACCTCGCGCGCCTGGCGCGAGAGGGCGGCGCGTCCCGCATCGAGGTCGAGACCGACGAATTCTCCGTCGCGGTCTCGGTGGACCCGGCGCCTGCGGCCGCAGCCGCCGTGGCGCGCGCGGCCGAGCCGGCGAAGGACCCGACGAAGCGGGTGCATGCGACGGCCGTCGGCATCTTCAGCCTGTCGCGGGAGTGGTCGAGCGGCGACGCCGTGAAGCGCGGTGCGGTCCTCGGTGCGATCCAATCGCTCGGCCACATGGCCGAGGTGACGGCGCCGGTGGACGGCCGGCTCACGGAGGTGCTGGTGACCGGCGGCGCGCCGGTGGAGTACGGCCAGCCGCTGTTCGTGATCGTCGCCGCTGACGCGTGACACCGCCGCATCTCGAGGTGAAGGTCCGCTCGACGGACACCGGGTGGACGGCCGATGTCACGATCGCTGCCACGCCGGCGACCCGGCATGCGGTCCGGCTGTCTCGAGCCGAGTACGAGCGCTACGGGAAGGGGGACGTCGAGGATCTCGTGCGGCGAACGTTCGCCTTCTTGCTCGCTCGCGAGCCGAACACGAGCATCCTGCCCGACTTCACGCTCTCCACGGTCGAGCACTACTTTCCCGAATTCGCGCGGGAGTTCCGCCGCTAGGGTTTATCCGCGGCAGGGCGCACACTATGGTCACGTGCGCGCGGAGACGCCGTGACGCGCGGCAGTACGTAGGAGAGCAAACGAAGTGGCACAAGGCACGATCAGCAAGCTGACAGACCGCGGGTTCGGGTTCATCAAGCAGGAGGACGGCAGCGAGCTGTTCTTCCATCGCTCACAGGTGAGCGGCGACGCGTTCGACTCCCTCTCGCAGGGCCAGTCGGTCACGTACGAGAAGGGCATGGGCCAGCGCAGCAACAAGGAAGAGGCGCAGAAGGTCACGCCCGCCTGACCGCGACGCAGTAGCCTCCGCCGTCCGATGAGGACCGCGTGGCTCTTTCCAGGTCAAGGCTCACAAGTCGTCGGGATGGGGAAGGCGCTTGCCAGCGCTTTCCCCATCGCGGCGCTTACCTATGACGAGGCGAACGAGGCGCTCGGTGTCGACCTCCGCGCCCTCTGCTGGGAGAGGCCTCAGCAAGAGCTCGATCGGACCGCGAACGCCCAGCCCGCGATCCTCACCACTTCGATCGCAGCGCTGCGCGTGGCGCTCGAACAGGGGCTTCCGGCCGACGACCCGCTGTGCCTCGGTCACTCGCTCGGTGAGTTCAGCGCGCTTGTCGCGGCAGGAGCGCTCACCCTTCCGGACGCGGTCCGGCTCGTCCGTCGCCGCGGGGAGCTCATGCAGGCGGCGGATCCGTCCGGGGGCATGGCGGCCGTGCTCGGACTCGACGCCGATGTCGTCGAGGGCGCGCTCGCCGGTACCCACCTGGTCGTCGCGAACGACAACGCGCCGGGCCAGGTCGTGATCTCCGGACCGCTCGCTGCATTCGGCGACGCGACGGCCGCGCTGAAGTCGGCTGGCGCGAAGCGCGTCCTGCCGCTTCGCGTCTCGGCCGCGTTCCACTCCCCGGCGATGCGCCCGGTCGCACCCGGGCTGCGGGAGGCGATCGCCGGAACGCCGTTCGCGGCGCTCCGTTACACGGTCATCGCGAACGTCGACGCGGAGCCGCACGAGCACGCGAGCGAGTTCCCCGAGCTGCTCGAGAGGCAGCTGTCGTCACTTGTACGATGGGTCGCTTCCATGCGCCGTGCTCATAGGGAAGGGGCGACGCACTTCGTCGAGTTCGGCGCCGGCAGCGTGCTGAGCGGGCTAGCGAAGCGGATCATCCCCGAGGCGACGACGGCGAGTGTGAGCGACCCCGTGTCGCTCGAGGAGGCGCTCCGTGTTCGATAAGGTGCTCATCGCGAACCGCGGAGAGATCGCCGTGCGGGTCATCCGCGCCTGCCGCGAGCTCGGCGTCCAGACCGTCGTCGTCTACAGCGAGGCGGATGCCCACTCGCTTCCCGTCCATCTCGCCGATGAGGCGATCTGCATCGGCCCGGCGAACTCACGCGATTCGTACCTGAACATCCCCGCCGTCATCTCCGCCGCGCTCATCTCCGGAGCGCAGGCGATCCACCCGGGCTACGGCTTCCTCTCCGAGAACGCGGACTTCTCGGAGGTCTGCCGCGAGCACGGGCTCGTCTTCATCGGCCCGCCGCCAGAGGTCCTCGCGCGGTTCCACGACAAGTCCGCGACGCGCCTCGCGATGAAGCGCATCGGGATGCCGGTCATCCCAGGTTCTGACGGCCCCGTGCGCAGTGCATCCGAGGCGCTCCGCATCGCCGAGGCGATCGGCTATCCCGTCATGCTGAAGGCGAAGGCCGGCGGTGGCGGGCGCGGCATGCGCAAGGCCGAGTCGTCCCGCGACCTGCAGCGCCTCTGGGAGCAGGCGAAGGCCGAGGCGAAGGCCTCGTTCGGCGACGATGGCATCTACGTCGAGCGCAACCTCGAGGGCGTCCGGCACATCGAGGCGCAGATCCTCGTGGACAACCGCGGCACCGGGGTCTGCCTCGGCGAGCGGGAGTGCTCCATCCAGCGCCGCCACCAGAAGATGCTCGAAGAAGCGCCGTCGGCGACGATCTCCGAGGAGCTGCGCCAGCGGATCAAGAAGCGTGCGGTCGACGCCGCTGTGCACTTCGGCTACCGCGGCGTCGGGACCTTCGAGTTCCTCGTCGATAGTGAAGACCGCGAGTACTTCATCGAAGTGAACGCGCGCATCCAGGTCGAGCACACGGTCACCGAGGCCGTTACCGGCGTCGACCTCGTGAAGGAGCAGATCGCGCTCGCGGCCGGCGAGCCCCTCTCATTCAGTGACGAGCAGATCTGGGTGAAGGGCCACGCGATCGAGTGCCGCGTGAACGCGGAGGACCCGGACGCGAACTTCGCGCCGTCGACCGGCACGCTCACGACCTGGCTACCCCCCGCTGGGCCTGGGATCCGGCTCGACACGCACTGCTTCCAGGGCTACGAGGTGCCCCCGTACTACGACTCGCTCCTTGCGAAGGTCATCGCCTGGGGCCGCGACCGAGCCGAGGCCGTCGTGCGAATGCAGCGCGCTCTCGACGAGTTCACGGTCGTCGGCGTGACGACGAACATCAGCGCGCACAAGAAGATCCTCGCGAGCGAGCTCTTCCGCTCGGGCCAGGTCACCACGCACCTCATTGACACCGTCGGCATCGAAGCGCTCGCGGGGTGAGCGACGACCACAGTGTCCTGGGCGGGCCGACGGCTTCTGCGCTTGCCCATGTCGGCCCCCTCTGCGGAGGGAACCCCCGACATGGCCGCGCAGAAGTCCGATCGGCCCGCCCGGCAGGACCGCTGTGATACCCCGCGCGCCCCTGGACAAGGCGGCGATCGAGGCGCTCATCCCGCATCGCGATCCGTTCCTCCTCATCGACCGGGTCACCGAGCTTGAGCCGGGTGTCCGCGCGGTCGCGGAGCACACGTTCACCGGTGATGAGTGGTACCTGCGTGGTCACTTCCCGGGAAATCCGATCGTGCCAGGCGTGATCCTCACCGAGTCGATGGCCCAGGTGGCGACGGTCATGGCGATGGCCCTGCCTGAGTACCGCGACGGGCTCGGTCTCTTCGCCGGTATCGACGAGATGCGCTTCAAGCGGATCGTGCGGCCCGGAGAGACGGGCCGCTTCGAGGCGACCATGGAGAAGATGCGCCGCGGCTATGCGCGCGTGACCGTGAAAGCATTCGTCGGCGACGAGCTTGCCGCCGAAGGCACGATCCAGGCGGTCTTCCAGCCGAGGACCACGAAGTAGTGCAGATCGAGATCGTCGGCGTGCCGATGGACCTCGGCGGGAATCGACGCGGCGTGGACATGGGCCCGTCCGCGATCCGCTACGCCGGACTGCGCTCGAGGCTCGAGCGCCTCGGCCACACCGTGAAGGATCACGGCAACCTCCAGGTGCCGGACCGCGTGGAGCGCGATACCGGCAGCGATCGTGCTCGCTACGCGAGCGAGATCATCCGCGTCGTCCAGGCGCTCGCCCAGTGCGTCCAGGGGATCGAGCAGCGCGGCGGCTTCCCGCTCGTCATCGGCGGCGACCACGCGCTGTCGATCGGGACGTTCGCGGGCATCTCGCGCGCCGGGCGGCGGCCGGGCGTCATCTGGATCGACGCCCACGGCGACATCAACACGCCGGAGACGACCCCCTCCGGCAACATTCACGGCATGCCGCTCGCGGTCGCGTGCGGGCTGGCCGAGGAGCCATTCCCGAAGGATCTACGCGGGACCATCGACGGGAAGCACGCGGTGCTCCTGGCGATCCGGGCGATCGATGCCGATGAGCGGGGGAACATCGCGCCCGCCGGCGTCACGCCGATCACGATGGCCGACATCGATCGCATCGGCATGGCGGCCGCCGTCGAGCGCGCGATCGGAGTCGCGTCAGGTGGCG
>JBKJTV010000081.1:0-8223 GCA_046589985.1 Candidatus Limnocylindria bacterium
GCAAGCTGCACCGCGCTTCGCGCGATGAGGAACGCGCCTGCGGCGATACCCGCTCCGATCGCGAACCAGATGAGGATGGCGAGCTCCACTCAGCGCATTCTCACGGGATGACGTGACGGCTCGCTCGGCCGCCGTCACGAACGTGCGTGCGCGAGAGTTGAGCAGAGTGGTGCAACGGATCCTCGGCCCCATAGCCATCGTCATCGTCCTCGCGGTCGCGCTCGGAGCGCCTGTCGCGGCGGGACCCGCCGCGGGCGCGACGTGCACCTCGACCGAGGGCCCCGGTATCCCTCCGCCCGCCGCCGGCTCGGCCGGGATCCCCGGCTTCCACGCCGCCTGGCACGGCCAGAGCGGCTACCCGACGCTCTGCCCGGGCCATCGCTCGACCGCCACCGTCGCGTTCAGGAATACGGGTTCGCGCGGCTGGGTCGCCGGCCGCATGGGCGAGGTCGCGTACCTCGGGACCTGGGGTCCCGAGCCGGGGCAGGATCAGGCCAGCGTCCTCGGTGGCGACGGACAGCGGGGCTCGCCCGCGACGGCGTGGCCGCGCTACGACCGTGTCGCGGCGCAGCCCGCGCCGTACGTCGGTCCCGGTCAGGTCGCCTGGTTCCAGTTCGAGGTCCAGGCGCCGCTCATCGCGGGCACCTACCAGCTCGCGATCCGACCGCTCATCGAGGGAGCGACGTGGCTCGAGGACTACGGCGTCTTCTGGTACGTGACCGTGCTCAATGCCGACGGGACGCCGCCCGCGTCACCGGGTGTTGCGGGCACGCGCCAGATCGCGTATGCGGCGCCGCGCCTCGCGGATGGTCAACTGAATGCTCAGCTGAACGGGGCGACGCTCGCGGGCGACGAGGTCACGCTTGCGACGGGCGCCCTCTCGGGATCATGGGATTCAGGGTGGATCGCCTCCGGCTTCCGTTGGTCTGAGCTCGTCCCGTCCTGGAGCGCGGTGACGCCTCACGGCTCGTTCATCACGGTCTTGATGCAGGCCACGCCGGACGGCCGCCGCGAGACGCGCTGGTGGGATTTCGGCCGGTGGGCCGACGTCGATACCTACATGCGACGCAGCTCCATGACAGGCCAGTCCGATGCCGACGGCCGCGTGCAGGTGGACACGTTCTTCGCAAGCTCGACACCGATGCGCGCGTACCGGCTGCGCGTGATCCTGCAGCGCGCCGAGGCAACGATCGCGACGCCGCGGCTCCGCTCGATCGGCGCGGTCGTCTCGGACGCGCCGACCGCGCCCGCGCCACGGATCCCGAGCGCACACACCGGAGTCGTCCGCGATCTCGCGGTCCCCTCGCTGTCACAGGAGGTGCATGCGGGCGAGTACCCCGAGTACGACGGTGGCGGCGAGGCCTGGTGCAGCCCGACCTCGACCTCGATGCTCCTCGGCTACTGGGGTGCAGGCCCGAGCCCGGCCGATCTCGCGGGCATCCCGTACGCGGACCCGCAGGTCGATCACGCCGCGCGCTACACCTACGACGCGAGCTATCGCGGGACCGGCAATTGGTCGTTCAACACCGCCTATGCCGCGCGCTACGGGCTGCGCGCGTTCGTCACGCAGCTGCGTTCGCTCGCCGAGGCGGAGTCGTTCATCGCGGCCGGCATCCCGCTTGTCGCATCCATCACCGTCGGTCCCAATGCGTTGCCCGGCTTCCTCTTCGGGCAAGGGTCCGCGGGGCACCTCCTCGTCATCCGCGGCTTCACCGCGTCTGGCGACGTCATCGCGAACGATCCGGCGGCGACGAGCAACGCACGCGTGCGCCGGGTCTACGACCGCGCGGCATTCGAGCGCTCCTGGCTCCTCGGGAGCTACGGAGTTGTGTACGTCCTCCATCCGGCGTCCGTCCCGCTTCCCACCCGGCCGGGGGGCCTCTCCGCCAACTGGTGACCTCGCGCTCTCAGCTGTGACCCTCTTGATATCCGGCCCTCGCCGGGCGCGTACCCATTCAGGCGGCGATGGGCTAGCCTGCGTGACGGCGTAGCCACGGGTTCGACACGGTTCACAGTTGGAAGGGGCGAAACTCCTGAGCGCACACAGCTCTTCCGCAGCGTGATCGGGGCGGTCTTGGGACGCTTGGCCTTCGGCTCTCGGCTCCGCGCCCGGGCCGTCGCATTCCTGCGCTCCATCTCGCCAGAAGTGGTCGCCGGCGGCGATCCGGCACCCACGTTCCATACCTCCGATACCCATTTGGGTCTCAGGAACGCAGCGGCGCTCTCGACGGTCGTCATCGTGAACGCGCTCGCCGGCCACGCCGAAGCCTCAGAGGAGGCCTACCGTGCGGCGCTCGAGTCGGACCCGGGCATGACGGACGCCGCCACCGCCCTTCGCCTTCACTGCACCGCCGCCGAGCTTCGTGCCGGCCGGGGGGACCTCCCCGCCGCCCGCCAGGCGCTCCAGGCCGCCGAGACGACGGCTGCCGGACTCAACCCGTACCTCATCCCGACGGCCTACCTCCTGCTCGCGCGGGGAGCCGTCCTCGAGCTCGAAGGCCGTATGGACGAGGCGTTCGAGACCTACCGGCGGGCCGCCCGCGAGGCCGAGGCCGCAGGCGCGCGGTATGCCGCGACGAAGGCGACGATCCTGGCTGCGCGGCTCTCGCCCACGCCCGAACAGGACCTCCCGGCGCTGAAGGTGGCGCTGAAGACGCTCGCGCAGGAGGGCTACCGCGACCTCCTCCTGGCCCGCCCGGCGGTCGGCGACTGGCTTCGCCAGCACGCGGTGCAGATCGATCCGACGCTCCGGTTCCCGTCGGCCACCGGCCGCATGGCGAACGACACGAAGCCCGCGATCGGCCTGCTCGAATCGCCGCCTGTCGAGATCCTGCTGCTCGGGCCGTTCGGCCTCCGCCACCGCGGTCGACCCGTGGCGGAGCACGTGTGGCGGACCGCGAAGGCAAAGGAGCTTCTGGCGCTGCTCGCGACGTCGGGGAAGCGCGCGGTCGCGCGCGACGCGCTCATGGCCGCCCTCTGGCCCGAATCCGAGCCGTCCGCCGCGGTGAGCAAGTTCCACTTCACGCTGCACTCGCTGCGTCGGGAGATCGCCTCCGCCGGGCTGGATGGCCTGATGAGCGTCGAGCGCGACGCAGCGGGCTACGCGCTCGAGCTGCCGGAAGGGTCGGTCCTCGACCACGAGGTGTTCCTCGGGCTCGTCCGTCAGGCCCGCGAGGCGCGGTTCGCGGGCGATGCCGCCCGTCACCTGACGCTCCTCCGCAAGGCGATCGCGATGCATCGCGGCTCGTTCCTCGGCGGCCTCTCGAGCGCCTGGATCGACGAGCTGCGCGAGCGCATGGATTCGACGCACCTCTCCGCCGTGAAGGAGCTCGCGGTCGCGGAGCTCGAGACCGGCGACCCGCACGCGGCGATCGAGCACGCACTGAAGGTGACCGCGGCTGACCCGTTCGACGAGGAGGCGCACCGCACCCTGCTGCAGGCCTACGGGCGCTCAGGTGCGGCGGACCTGGCGACCCGTCATTTCCAGTCTCTGGAGCGCAAGCTGCGCCGGGAGCTCGGCACGCGCCCCGAGGACGCGACGCGCGAGATCTACCTGAGCCTGCGCAAGCCAGGTGCAGTCGATGCGGAGGCTGTACCGGCCGACTGAACTCGGTGAGTCCGGCGTCGCAGGGTCGTATCGCTCAGCCTCCATTCACCAAATGAGCCCTCCCGCTAATAGGCCGCTAAGAGCGCCACAGGCAGATTGCCTCCACAAACCTGAGCAACAAATGGGTGGAGGCGACATGAAGCGATCCCGGCACAAGGCGATCCAGCGATGGCTTGGGGCCGTCCTGACGATGGCGGTCCTCATCGCTGCTTCGACCGGTCAGGCAGACGCGCGAACGTACGACCCGGACAGGATCGACTCCGCACTCTTGGCGGACGTCCTCGCGAACCCGCAGGCCGACTACGACGTCATCGTCCGCGGTACGCCTGACGCGAAGAGCGCCAAGGGCACCGGCTCGCAGACGGACCGGTCGGCCAAGGCGGTCAAGGGCAAGAGCGGCAAGACGAAGTTCTCGCTTGGGATCATCGGCGGCGGCGCCGCCACCCTTCGCGGGAACAAGGTCCTCGAGCTCACCCGTGACAAGGACATCGACTACGTCTTCAAGGACGTCACCGTCAAGGCGAAGTGGTCCCCGGCCCTCGATGCCGGCAAGGCGACCACCCCAGGCATCCTGACGGTGAACGCACCCCAGGTCTGGGCGCAGTACGACGTCTGCGGCCGAGGCGTTGGCGTCGCAGTGATCGACAGCGGAGTGTTCGCCCACCCGGACCTCGCTGGCCGCATCGTCGCGACCGTCGACTTCACTGGTGCCACCGTGACGACCACCACCACCGTGAGCGCCCTGGGTGACCCGGGAGGCCACGGCACGCACGTTGCCGGACTCATTGCAGGCGACGGCACCGCCTCGGGCGGTGCCTACACCGGCGTCGCACCGTGCGCGAACATCGTCGACGTACGCGTCATCGACGCGACCGGCAACTCGAACGTCGGCATCATCCTGCGCGGCATCCAGTGGGTGCTCGCCAACAAGAACACCTACAACATCAAGGTCGCGAACATGTCCTTCGGCGCGACGCAGAGCGGCAGCTACAAGACCGACCCGCTCGGGACCGCCGCGCAGATCCTCACTTTCGCCGGCATCACCACGATCGTCTCCGCTGGCAACAGCGGTCCGACGTACCAGACCATCACCTCGCCGGCGAGCGACCCCTTCGTCATCACGGTCGGCGCGCTCGATGACAATGCGACCGCGACGCTCGCCGACGACCTCATGGCGACCTTCTCCGCACGTGGCCGGACGAAGTTCGACAACCTCAGCAAGCCTGACCTGGTGGCCCCCGGCCGCAAGATGGTCAGCCTGCTCTCGCCCGGTAGCACGATCCCGAGCCTTTACCCCGACCGGCTCGTGACGGCGCCCGGGGCACTCACGCCGCAGTACCTGCGCCTCTCCGGAACCTCGATGGCGGCCCCGGTCGTCGCCGGTGTCGTCGCCCTCATGGCCGAGCGCAACTCGACCCTCAAGCCGTCACAGGTCAAGAATCGGCTGAAGAAGAGCACGAAGGCGCTGAGCTTTGGCGGCGCTCAGGACAAGGGCACCGGCCTCGTCAACGCGCTTGCGGCCGTTGGCTCGATCGACCCGTCGAAGGAGTACAGCGACGGCCGCGTCACCGACTCGTTCGCGAAGGACATGCGCAAGTTCGTGCAGGGCCAGCCGCTCCCGTGGAAGGACCTCGCCTTCAACGGCGGCGCAGCCTCCAACGGCATCACGTGGGAGAACATCACGTGGGACAACATCACGTGGGACAACATCACGTGGGAGAACCTGACCTGGGAGAACTTCACCTGGGAGAACATCACGTGGGAATCCATCACCTGGGAGGCGATCACCTGGCAATCCGCTGAGACCCAATCGGCTGGCGCACTCTCCGGGACGAACGGGTTCGCGGGCCTGGTGGAGTGATCATGAAGAATTTCGACAAGACCACCCTCGTCGCACCGTACATCGGCATTGTCGGGATCCTCGCGTTCGCGGCCTTCGGCTACAGCGTTCTGAGCCTCTCGGCGGTCGACCCTCTTATGGTCGGTCTGCTGGTCGGGATCTCGGCGGTCGCTCAGCGTCTGCCGGTGTTCCTCTTCAAGTCGAGCGCCATCTCTGTCTCGTTCGCAGCGGTCATCGCCAGCTACGTCCTCTACGGGACGGGCGTGGCCCTGCTCGTGAACCTCGCGTCGTGCCTGGTGAACGCCTTCACCCCGACGCGCAAGCCGCTGCGGAAGATCGTCTTCAACACCGGCAACCTGACCATCTCCGCATTCCTCGCGGCCGAGGCCTACAAGCTCTTCGGCGGCCAGGTGCCCCCGGTGAGCATCCCGCAGTCGGTCGTCGCGGTCGCGCTCTCCGCGTCCATCTACTTCCTGGTCAACAGCGCGCTCACCGCGGTGATCATCTCGCTCACCACGCAGAACCGCTTCATGTCGGTCTGGCGTGAGAACTACAGCTGGATGACCATCAACTACATCGCGACCGCCGTGAACGGTGCGGCGCTCGCCTTCGCCTACCAGTCCCTGAACGTCTTCGGGGCGATCACGTTCATGCTGCCGCTCGGCGTCGCGTGGTACTCCTTCCGCCTCTACATGGCGAAGTCCACGGAAGTGCGCTCGCGCAACCAGGACCTCGTCGAGGCGAACCGCCTCCTGCAGCTGACGAACGACCGTCTCGAGCAGTCACACCTGTCCGTCATCGGCGCGCTCCTGGGCGCGCTCGAGGCGAAGGACAAGTACACGCACGGTCACTCCAGCGCCACGATGTTCCACGCCGTGGCTGTCGCCCGCGAGCTCAACCTCTCTGAGGACGAGATCGCAGCGGTCCAGCTCGGCGCCCTCTTCCACGACATCGGGAAGATCGGCATCCCGGAGAGCATCCTCCGCAAGCCCGAGCGCCTCAACGACGAGGAGTGGGCTGAGATGCGCATGCACCCGATCGTCGGCGCCAACCTGCTCGCGCAGGTCCCGACGCTCGAGAAGGTCCGCCCGATCGTCCTCGCTCACCACGAGCGCTACGACGGCACCGGCTACCCGAACGGCCTCAAGGGCGACGAGATCCCGCTCGCCGCTCAGATCATCTCGGTCGCGGACACCTTCGAGGCAATGACCTCGACCCGGCCGTACCGCAAGGCGCTCTCCTTCGACCACACGATCCGCGAGCTCCGCGCCGTCAGCGGCACGCAGCTCAACCCGATCGTCGTCGAGAAGTTCATCGCGGTCATCACGGCGCACCGCCAGAAGGCGGCCGCCGGCCAGACCGACCAGGCGCACGAGAGCATGTTCCAGCAGGCCGTGGCGGCAGTGAAGGCCTCCAATTAGATGGAAGCTTCCACCATGGTCCTCACAGTCACGCGTCGCAGCTTCATGACGCTCTTCATGGCCCTCGCGATGCTCTGGGCGATCTCGGTCAGCTCGTTCGCGGGAAGCGGCGAGTCACAGTTCCGCGGGTTCCACCCGCCGACCTGCACCGAGGGCTGCCTCCAGAGCATCACCTGGGAGTAGCGGTCTTCATGGCGAACCTCTTCGGTGGGGAGGGGTCCCGGTCGGTCAGCCGGCGCGGCGGCGATAAGCCGTCGCGCCGGCACCAGCCGGCCTCGAAGCTCTGGGTGAGCCTCACCGTGTGCTACGCGCTCGTCGTCATCCTGGCTGGCGCCCTCCTCACGACGGACGGCCTCGTGTCGACGGCGAATTTGGGTCTCGGGGCCGGCGTCCTCGCCGGACCCCTGGCCATGGCGGGCGTCACGAATAGGCGCCGCAAGACCGCCGAGCCGCTGCCGATGATCGACCTCAGTGAGCTCTCCCTGCGCATCGGGACGGCGATCGTCGAGATCGCGCCAGAGCACCCGACGACGCTCGGTGACGAGTCGGTGCACGCACCGGCGCGGCCGGTCAAGTCCGACCTGGCGAGCCTCTACGACCTGCATCTCTTCGCGGTCCTCGGCCTGCCGCGCTTCCAGGCCGCACGGGACAACGGCTCCCGCTGCTCGATCGTCGTCCTCAGCGTCGACAGCTGGTCCCGCTACGACGCGCCGGTCGCCAGCGATGCGCAGCTCCCGCTCGAGGGCGTCGCGAAGGCGATCCGGCAGAACATCCGCACCCACGACATCGCCGCGCGCTACGGCGACGACGAGTTCGTGATCTTCCTCGACAAGTGCGATCGCCTCGAGGCGCAGCGGATCGTGCATCGCCTGTCGCAGAGCGTCTTCGAGCTGACGACGGCCGCCGGCCGGTTGTCCCTCTCCGCGGGCATCGCGGTGTTCCCGGACTGTGGCGTCGACATGCACTCGCTCATCCAGCGTGCCGACTCGGTGCTGCGCGACATCCGCGCCACCGGCCGGAGCGAGATCCGCCTCGTCGTCCCCGAGTGGACGCACGGTGTCGCGCTGCAGTCCTCTCTCGCGTGACGGACGTCGTCGGCTGGGGCGTCACCGCTAACTTCGCCCTCGCCATCTCCATCGTCGCGCTGACGCTCAGCGCGCAGCGCGTCCGGCGCCGCCCCATCCACGCGCAGTCCTGGCTCTTCTTCGGCGCGGCCGCCCTCACCCTGCTGACGCACGCCGGCCTCGACCTCGTCGGGCCGGCTTATGCGGGGTGGTCAGCGATAACCGAGGTGCTCACCACGGCCCTGCTCGGCGGTGGCCTCATTCGCCTGTACGGCGCCGACCGCGATGGGG
>JBKJTV010000093.1:0-5305 GCA_046589985.1 Candidatus Limnocylindria bacterium
TGCGCGAGCGCGTCCAGCGGACGCGCGACGAGGAGCTCGCGACGGGTATCTACGAGTTCCTCGCCATCGCGCGCGACCGTCTCTCGGGCACCTAGTGCCGACGGATCCCGCGGTCACCACGTACGCGGCCGACTGGCTGCACCTCGTGCTGCGCTGGGCCCACATCGTCGTCGCCATCGCGTGGGTCGGCGCGTCCTTCTACTTCATCGCGCTCGACCTCTCGCTGCGCACGCCGCACGACCAGCGCGACCGCGAGCGCGGCGTTGGCGGCGAGGCGTGGGAGATCCACGGTGGCGGCGTCTATCGGATCGAGAAGTTCGGGGTCGCGCCCGCGCAGCTGCCAGCGTCGCTGCGCTGGTTCAAATGGGAGGCCTACCTCACCTGGCTCACGGGGTTCGCGCTCCTCGTCCTCCTTTACTACGTCGATCCGTTCCAGGTCCTCATCGACCCGCAGGTGCGGGCGCTCGAGGCCTGGCAGGCCGTCGGCGCGAGCCTCGCGATCCTCGCGTTCGGCTGGCTCACGTACGACGCGGCGTCACGCGCGCTCGAGGATCGCCCGCTGGTGCTCGTCATTGCCATCGTCGCGCTCGTCGTCCTCGTCGTGTGGGTCTCGACGCAGCTCTTCAGCGCGCGCGCCGCATACCTCCAGGCCGGCGCGACGCTCGGCACCTGGATGACGGCGAACGTCCTCTTCACGATCATCCCCGGGCAGCGCGAGATCGTCGCAGCGCAGCGGACGGGACGCGACCCGGACGCGCGCTTCGGCCTGCGCGGGAAGCTGCGCTCCGTCCACAACAACTACCTCACGCTGCCGGTGGTCTTCGCGATGATCTCGCAGCACTTCCCCTTCACCTACGGCCAGGCGTTCGGGGGCGCGCTCCTCCTCGCGCTCATGGCCGCGGGCGCGACGGTCCAGCACTTCCTGAACGAGCGGCATCGGGGCCGGACCAGGTGGCCGCTCCTGTGGGGAGCGACGGGGATCGTCGCGATCGTCGCGCTGCTCGGGGTTCCGGCGAACGTCCCGGCGGCGGCGCTGACGACCGAGGAGGCGGCCGCCGTGCGGCAGGTCTTCGTTGCGCGCTGCGTCGCGTGCCATGCGGAGCGCCCAGCGAACGTCGCGTTCGGCGCTCCGCCGAAGGGCCTGACGCTCGAGTCCACAGACCGCATCCGCGCGAACGCACGCCTCATCTACCAGCAGGTCGTGGTCACGCGGGTCATGCCACTCGGGAACCAGACCGGCATGACGGAGGACGAACGCGCCCTGATCGCGCGCTGGTACCGGACGGGCGCGCCCCTGCCATGAGGATCCGGCAGCTTCGAATGCTTTAGGTCACGCCCGTCAGCCCGACGAGGGCGCGCGCGTGCTCGAGCTCACCGAGATGCCGGCAGCCGTGCTGGTAGATCCAGGCCTCGATCGCGTGGCGGCGGCGGATCGGCCCCTTGGGGACATAGGCCTCGAGGAAGCCACCCTTGAGCGAGGCGGGTCGCTCGCCGCCGAACATCGGCAGGTCGTATCGCTCGTCCGACATCTTCTCGAGCGCGCCGTCGGTGCGGGCGAACACGGCGCTCTGATAGGTGCGCCAGGCGTCCAGGTCCCCGATCCGCACGCGCTCCGCGTCCGCGAGGGGGCTGCCCCGCCCCGGGATGATCCCCTCATACCCGAACATCGGCGCGTGCAGGTCCCAGAGGAGCCGCTCGGTGTCGAGCACGTCGATGGAGTGCGCGTCCTGACCGCGGACGTAGTGCACGAGCGTGAAGGCGATGGGGAGCACCCCTGCGCGCTCGACGTGGTTCACCTGCTCGGCAGTGAGATCGGCGACGCCGCGCTGCCAGAGCAGATGGAGGCCGCGCACGCGCGCGAGCAGGTCGCTCATCGGACGATGCGGCGCGCCGCCGGCAGGAGGAGCACCGCGAGCGCGACTTTGAAGATGTCACCAGGGATGAACAGCAGGAGACCTGCGTCGAGGAGGCGATCGCCAGGCACGAAGCGCGCGAGCCAGAGCAGACCGAAGCCGTAGAGAACGGCCTCGCCCGCGAGCATGGCGAGGGCCGCGCGTTCGAGGCGCCGATCCCAGCCGCGCTCCGCGAGCCAGCCGACGGCGAAGGCCGCGAGCGCGAAGCCCACGAGATAGCCGGCCGTCGGACCGGTGAACCGCGCGAGGCCAAGGGCTCCACCTGGAGCGAAGACGGGAAGCCCGAGCGCGCCTTCGATGAGGTAGGCGACGACCGCCGCGAGGCCGAGCCTCGAGCCGAGCGACGCGCCGACGAGGAGGATCGCGAAGGTCTGCCCGGTGACGGGCACGGGGCTCCACGGCAGCGGGAAGGCGACCTGGGCCGCGAGCGCGATGAGGAGCGAGCCGGCGAGGACGAGCGCTGCCTTCCAGACCATCGTGTCCGGGAAGAGCGAGAGGGCGAGGGTCCGTCGAGCCGCGAGCATGCGTGAAGTCTAGGCGGGGCGGTCGTGCGCCGGACTCACGGGGCGAGCGTGCCGAGCCACCACTGCGTCCCCTCACGCCACGCCAGGCCGAGCGTGCCGGCGTGCTGCCCAACGGCCGTGACGATCCGCTCGCCCGTCTGCGCATCCACGAGCGTCACGCCACCGGCGAGGTTGCACGAGGTGACCAGATGGCGCGCCGTATTGCCGGACCACGCGCAGTTGAGTTCGAGCACCTGCGTTCGTCCGCTCGCGTCGATGAGCGCGCCCTGCACGACCGGACGCACGATCCGCGGGCCGAGCCCCCAGAACACGCGGCCCGCGACGAACACGGCGGGTCCGCCGTCCGCACTCGGGCGCGTCGCGATCGGCGAGCGCTGTCCCTCGCGCCAGACCACAAGCTCGGCGACCTGGTCCGGTGTGATAAGTGTGGAGATGAGGACGCGAGCGGTGTCCTCGAGGTCGACCCATACCGCTGACGACCCCGTGCTGAGCACGACGGGTGAAGCGGCGCCCCGCGCGAGAACGACGCTCACGAGGAAGGGACGCTCGGTGTCGTCCACTCGGGTCCACAGGACGTCAGCGCCGTTCGTGATCGGAGCACGCGGCCCCCAGCTGTCCCCGCCGCCGAGGAAGGGGCCGGCGAAGTCGTCGAGGGTCGTCTTCAGGCCGGATCGCAGGTCGAGCCGCACGACGCGCGCGTCAGTACGCTGGCCATCGATGCGGCTCTCGCGGAACACGAGCGTGTCGCCGCGCAGCCCGTGCGGATCGAGGTCGAGGTGCCAGCCCTGCTGCGGCGTGTAGACCGTCTTCGTCTGGCCCGTCGCCACCTCGACGACGTTCACCTCGCCGCTCGCGGCGACGTACGCGACGCGCTCGCGATCGGGCGCGACGTAGCGGGGGTCGCCCGCGATCGGGATGGTGACGACGCGCTCGAACGGCCGGAGTTGGCGGGGCGTCGGCGACGGCGAGGCGGTCGCGGTCGGGACCGCGGTCGGGGCGCCCGTCGTGGCCACCGGCGACGAGGTGGGCGTCGCGATGTTGCCGACGCAGGATGTCAGGAGCGCGCTGAGGCCGAGGGCGAGGCAGGCGCGGATGGTCCGCATGAGCACAGTCTCCACCCGCCGGCTACTGCGAACGATCCTCCGGCTGGCCATCCGAGGGCTCGGCTGGTAGTGCAGTGCCGATGATGTCGCGGATCGAGGTCAGCGCGTGCTCGCGCACGTACGCGGCGAGGCCCTCGAGGACCTTGATCGGGGCGAGCGGGTCGGCGAACGTGGCGGTCCCGACCTGCACAGCGGACGCGCCGGCCATGAGGAACTCGAGGGCGTCCTCCGCGCTCGTCACGCCGCCGGCGCCGATGACCGGGATCCTGACCGCGCGCGCGACCTGGTAGGTGATGTGGACCGCGACCGGACGGATCGCGGGCCCCGAGAGCCCGCCCGAGCCCATCCCGAGGATCGGCCGGCGCTTGCGCGTGTCGATGCGCATGCCGAGGATCGTGTTGATGGCGGTGAGGCCGTCGGCTCCGGCCTCCTCGCAGGCCAGCGCGACCGCGACGACGTCCGGCGCATTCGGCGTGAGCTTCACGATGACCGGGAGCATGGTCTCGTTCTTCACCGCGCGGACGACGTCGGCCGCGAGCAGCGGGTCGCAGCCGATGAGCATGCCGCCCGCGACGTTCGGGCACGACACGTTCAGCTCGTACGCCACGACGCCGGGGGTGCCCTCCATCTCGCGGACGACCGCGACGTAGTCGTCAACGCTGTGGCCGGCGACGTTCACGATCACCGGGCAGCCGAGCTTCTCCCACTTCGGCCCGTACATACGCGAGACCGCCGCCGCCCCGGGGTTCTCGAGGCCGATGGAGTTGAGGATCCCGGACGGGGTCTCGGCGATCCGGTACTGCGGATTGCCGAGCCGCGGCTCTCTGGTGGTCCCCTTGTTGACGATCGCCCCGAGCCGCGCGACATCGAAGAGCTCCGCGTACTCGACACCCTGTCCGAACGTCCCGGAAGCGGTGAGCACCGGATTCTTGAGACGCAGTCCGCGCGCAGCCTCGACCTCGAGATCGACGCCGAGCTCGAGACCCGCGGCAGCCGGCTGCGCGACCGAGGGACCCCGAGCGGCGGGATCCCGGACGGAGTCCGGAGGGTTCCCGCCGCGTCTAGAGGGTTTCGGTCGCGCGCCGGCTGCCGCACCGTTCGGCGGCGCGCCAGTCGACGCGGTGCCGGAGTTCAGTGCGGCCGTCAATTTCGAGCCGAGCTCCGATGGAGTGCGGTCGTCATCCGGCTCTCCCGTGGCGGCTTCAGTAGTGCTCGCCGCGTCGAGATCCGCGAGCTCGACCGTGTCGTCGTCCTCGTCGCCACGCGCGATCTCTTCGAGAGACTCTTCGACCGAGCGGCTCACATTGATCGGCCGCTCGACGGCCTTGCGGGGACGGCGCCACGGCATCAGTTGATGCCAACGGTCGCGGGCTCGCCCTCGCTGAAGCGGACCGAGCCGAGGTCGAGGACCGGACCTTCGCGGCAGACGCGCGCGTTGCCCTCGGTCGTGACGATGACGCACGCACGGCAGACACCCATCGCGCAGCCCATGTGCTGCTCGACGGCGATCGTCGCATCGAGCAGCACCTGCCGGCCGGCGTAGACCGCGCTTGCGCGCTCCGCCTCGTCGCGCAGGCGGCCGAGCGCGGCGAGCATCGGCCACGGGCCGCAGGCGCAGAGCTGGTCCGCCCAGGCGAGGAGGGCGGTCGATCCACCACCTCTGGCCGTCGCACCTCCTCCCGCCGGCCGTCGAGTACGTCACCACGACGGACGACGGCTCGTTCGGGCTCAAGGGCCGCGTCACGGAGGCGCTCCCCGAGCTCCT
>JBKJTV010000143.1:0-2848 GCA_046589985.1 Candidatus Limnocylindria bacterium
CCGGAAGAGACGCCAGCCGAGCAGGAAGTCATCGTCGATGATGTAGCAGCCGGACTCCTCGATGCTCTCGATGAGCTCCAGCGGCGGCTGCTCGCAGAACGAGCCGATGAGCACGACCTTGATACGGTCCTTCGAATGCCCTTCCCGCGCCCGCGCCGCAGCGAGCGCTTCACGAAGGATCGGTGTCACCTCCGCGGGATCCATCAGCGTCGCGAGGCGCACGAGCGTGTACAGCTCACCGGTCGAGAGGTCCTGCGGCCGCTCCGCACGGAACGCGTAGAGGCCGCGGATCGCGGCGCGCATGGCGTTGTACGCGACGAGGCTCGCCCGGACATCGTCGTCGTGCACTGGCTTCCCGACGACGTCGGCGAGCTCTGCCTGGACACGCCGGTACTCGGCGGCGAGGTAGTCCACCGTCCCCGCGGAGGTCATGTTCTGCGGCAGGTGGACGTAGGTGACCTTCTGCTTCGGGAAGTTGCGGGACATGACGCTCGCGAGGTTCCGCGCGGGGTCGCAGATCGACTCGAACATGAGCGCATCGAAGACGTCGAGCTTGTTCTGGAAGCCGAGCTCCATCGTGCTCTTCACGACCGAGCAGATGAACGATTGGAAGCGCGAGTCCGCGTGCGCGATCTCGATCCGGTTGCCGCCACCGAAGAGACCGACCGGGAGCATCCCCGCCGCGTGCGCCAGCTCGAACGGGGCGTACACCGGATAGCAGCCGATCGCGCTCCGGCCGGTGCGCGCCCGATGCTCGCGGACCGTCGGGTAGTCCCGGTCCTCGACGACGTCGCGGTAGCGCGCGGCCGGGAAGACGGTCTCGAGAGTGAGCGTCATAGGGCCCTCCCCAGGCACGAAAGTGGCTCGTCGCGAAAGCCAAGATCGCGGAAGAACGGTGCGAGCGTCCGGTCGTGGAGCGGGACCAGCGTGTAGACGCGCGACGCGCCGAGCTCGCTGAATCTCGCGAGGAGAGCGCTCGCGAGCGAGCGGCCGACGCCCCGACCCCGCCACCCGTTGTCCACCCCGAAGGCATCGACCCAGCCGGCTGCCGCGAGGCCGAACGCGGCGCGGACCTCTCCGGTCACGTAGCCGACGAGCCGCCCGTCGTACTCGGCCCCGATGGCCACGACCCCGTCGCCGCGGCGCAGCCGGCGCCGCCAGTCGGCCTGGGTGTCAACGCCTCCGAGGAGCGTTGCGAGCTTGCCGATCGCGCCGAGGTCGCTCAGCTCGAGCGTCCGGAGAACTGGCTCGGTGGCGATCGCCTGCATGAGATCGAACGTAGCCGCCGATCGTGTCCATCCCGTGTCCGGGACGGGTGGTCAGGCCGGAACGGCTGCCTGTCGCGGACGGATGGTGATCGTGAGGAGGACCTCGCCCTTCCCCACCTCGGCCTGTCCGTACGAGAACGACACCGGGATCGGTCCGTCCGGTCCGCGCACCTCGGCTGGCGCGTCGCGCAGCGCGCCCAGGCCGCCGATCACGGCCCGGCCGAAGCAGCGCGGCCCGTCGAGGCTGGCGCCCGCGCGGGTCCGGCACTGCAGGAGATCGCCGCAGTGGCGCCCCACGAGCGACGCGCGGGGCGCTCCGAGCAGGCGCTCCGCTGAGCGATTCCCGAAGCGGACCGTGAGCCCGCCGTCGACGACGAGCATCGGGTCGGGTAGCGAGTCGAGCAGCTCCATCGCCGCATCGCCGAGCCGCTCGCCGGCCTCCGCGCGGCCCGTGGCGAGACGGTACCCGATGCCGTAGACGGCCTCGATATACCTCGGCTGCCGCGGATCGTCGCCGAGCCGCTTTCGGAGCCGGGAGACGTGCAGGTCGATGGCCCGGTCCGACGGCGCCTCGTCATCGAACGACGCGGTGCGCGCGATGAGCTGTGCGCGATCGAGCGCCGCGCCGCCACTCTCAAGGAGCGCGCGCAGTATCGCGAACTGCAGAGCGGTGAGCGTGACCGGCCGACCGGCGACACGGACCTGATGCGCATCCACATCCATCACGAGATCGTGATGGCGCAGCAGCCGGCCCTCGTGCAGCTTCAGCTGCGCCCTGCGTGCAAGAGCATGCGTGCGCCTCGCGACATCGGCGGCGTCGAACGATCCGGCCACGATGCCGTCGGCGCCTGCCGCGTATGCGGCTCGACGTCCGGCGGCGTCATCTTCGAGCTGGATGACGAGGGTCGGCAGGTCGCCGTGCGCGTGCGCCGCGGCGACGACGTCCCAGCCGCGATCGCCATCCAGGGCGACGTCCACGAGTACCACGCTCGGGCGGTGGAACGACACGGCGTCGATCGCATTTCCTGCGCGCCGGCAGATGATGACCTCGAGCCCCTCCGCCCGGAGCGCGGCGGCGAGCGCCGGGACGGACTGCGCATCGTCGCTGGCCAGGAGGATGAGCGGCGCATCGACAGACCCCAGCATGTCCGACCAGTGTCAGCGCGTCGGACCGCGCCGCTAGGGCCGTTCGGCCCTGGCCATCAGGGACCAGGATGGCCTCGTATCAGAACGGCTTCAGGACCATGAGCACCAGGATCGAGAGAACGATCGCCGTCGTGGTCACCCCGAGCAGCGCCGCCTGTGACCGCCCCCGGAGGTACTCGGGATCGGTGGGCCCGCCACGCTCGAGGGCGGCCAGCTCCTTGCGGACGACCGGACCGAACACGAGGACGCCGACCGCGGCAGCGCCGAGGTAGAGCGCGAGCGCGAGCGCGAGCCACCCGCGCGTGAGCGGGACGCCACCCGCGATCGAGAGGGCGAGGCCGGTCACGAGCAGGAGCGCGTACGCGGGGTTCGCGACCCGGCGGTCGATCCAGCGGATGCCGCGGATCGTGAACGCGAGATGCTCCGGATCGCGC
>JBKJTV010000167.1:0-3048 GCA_046589985.1 Candidatus Limnocylindria bacterium
CACCCTGACGTGTTCCACGGATATCGTTTGCCGCGGCTGTAGCGCGCTCAGAGGACTAGGTGAAAGGAGTGGTGGCCAGAAACCCGTCTCCTGCAACATGTCTGGGCGAGCGGTTCGGAGCAGATGTCTCTCGAAAGCTATCATCGCCAGTTCTGTTGCGGCGATAGAAGCCGTCTCCTTACCTACAAACGCGTCGAGTTCTTCCGGAGTTGGAAACCGATCGTGGCCATGCATCCTATGCTGATGATCCGACTCAGAATGCTGGTAGGTCGAGACTTGTCCGGTCGGTGCGTTCCGCTTCGCCATTTTGACGCTCCAGTTCAGCATGGGCTGCCCATTTCGAAAAAGTTAAACATTCGCGGAGCAGATCGCAACGAAAAAGTAGACGAAAAATATAACTCCCAAGCGCCCCTCTCGACGGGTTGTCTTTGAGTCGTATGCGTCCGGCGAGGGCCACGACCGGGCTTTTCAGGCTGCGGCGGCGGCACGTTTCTCGGGGTTGGTCCAGTTCCAGGGCAGCAGTTCGTGCAGGCGTAACACAGGATGGTCATTGATCCGGCGAAGCACGTCGGCCAACCAGGCGCGCGGATCGACGTTGTTCAGCTTGGCCGTCATGATGAGCGAATACATTGCTGCGGCACGCTCGCCGCCGCGGTCGCTTCCGGCGAACAGCCATGCCTTCCGGCCCAGAGCGACGCCGCGCAGCGCGCGTTCGGCGGCGTTGTTGGTGAGGCAAATGCGTCCGTCTTCGAGGAACCGGCTGAACGCGCTCCAGCGCTTGAGCATGTAGTCCATGGCCTTGGCGACATCGGCATGCCGAGACATCGTGGCCCGGACACCGCGCATCCAGATCTCGAGATCGGCCACAAGCGGCGCCACCTGAGTCTGCCGCACGGCCAGGCGCTGTTGCGCCGGCACGCCGTTGATCGCCCGTTCGGCGTCAAAGATGGCATCGATCCGCCGCACCGCTTCGGCAGCCAGCGGCGCACGGGCGATCTGGGCCAGGTCGAACAGCTTGCGCCGCCCATGCGCCCAACATCCCGCCTCGCTCACCGGTCCCGGCTGGCGCGCCTGCGCATAGAGGCCGTTGAACCCGGCATAGGCATCGGCCTGCAGGATGCCGGCATAGCGGGCCAAATGTCGGCGCGGGTGCGCGCCGGTTCGGTCGGGCGAGTAGAAAAAGAGCGCCGCCGGCGGCGCCGGGCCGGCAAACGGCCGGTCATCGCGCACGTAGGTCCATAATCGGCCGGTGACCGTCTTGCCCTTCGCCATCACCGGCACGGTGGTGTCGTCGCCATGCAGCCGCCCGGCCGCCAGCACATGGGCCTGGATCAGTGCGACCAGCGGCGACAGCGTGGCCGTGCAGGCGCCGACCCAATCGGCGAGCGTCGAGGTGTCGAGCTTGATCCCCTCGCGGGCATAGGTCTCGCTTTGCCGGTTCAACGGCAAATGCTGGCAAAACTTCGCCTCCAGGATCATCGCCAGCAGCTCCGGGCCGGCGCGGCCGCGCACGAGCGGGTGGAACGGTGCCGGTGGCTGGCTGATCGCCTCGCAGGCGCGGCAGGCGAGGCGCTCGCGCACTGTCTGGATCACCTTCCATCGCCGCGGGATCACCTCCAGCGTCTCGGTGATATCCTCGCCGAGCTTGGCCAGCTTGCCGTTGCAGCACGGGCAGACCGTCGGCCCCGGGATCACCACCCGCTCGCGTGGCAGATGCGCCGGCAACGGCCCACGCACCGGCTTGCGACGGACACTGGTGGGGGCGGGCTGCCCGTCTCCCCGGGCATTGTCGCCGGGATCGAGGGCTGCCTCGTCCTCGGCCGCGGTTGTCTCCAGTTCCTCGAGCTGCAGCTCCAACTGATCCAGCAGTTTGCGGCCGCGCTCTGACGAGGCGCCAAACCGCTCATGGCGGAGCTTGGCGATCATCAGCTTCAAATAGGCCACCAAGGCCTCGGCGCCGGACGCACGGGCTTCCGCCTCGCGACGCGCCAACTGCTCAGCTGCCAGCGCGGCGCGCAGTGCGATCATGTCGTCCGAGTTGGCGCGCGCGGTGGTCGTCACGTCGCCGATTCAACCATATCGGGCGGCGGCTGGGTACTCTTTTCAGAGCCGTCTGCGGCATTATCCGGCCATCTCCGGCCGCCACGTCCGCTGCGGGTTCCTCCAGTCGATCCCTTCCAACAGCATCGACAAGGTCGCAGATGTGAGCGGGACCACGCCCTCCTTGGCCTGCGGCCAGATGAACCGGCCGCGCTCCAGACGCTTGGCATAGAGCGACATCCCGAGCCCATCATGCCAAAGGATCTTCACCAGATCAGCCCGGCGGCCCCTGAAGACGTAGAGATCACCGCCATGGGGATCGCGCTCCAGCGCCTGCTGCACCTGCAGGGCAAGCCCGTTCATCCCCTTTCGCATATCCGTCGCACCCGTGGCCACCCACACCCGAACACCAGACGGAACCGCGATCATCCGCGCAATGCCAAGAGCACGCGCCGCAGGGCGGCAAGGTTCACGTTGCTGCCCACCCGAACCTGCCTGCCATTCCCCAGATCAATCTCAATCAGGCCCGGATGCGGCCGGACCGAGGGCGATGGCGGCGCGGGGCGTGGCTCGGGATGGGAGAGGCCGGGGGTGGTCCCGCCAGCTCCGACCATCTGCACCGGCATGAACATCGGCATCTCCGGCGCAACCAACACGCCGTCACTGACCTGCCGTCGCCAGGCAAACAGCAGGCTCTCGCAGACATCGTGCCGAACCGCAACCGAACGAACACGCGCACCCGGCTCGTGCGTCTCCGCCACTATCCGTAGCTTGTCCTCACTGCTCCAACGACGCCGACGCTCCCGACCGGTGATGATCTCCATAACGCCATCCATCGAACCACCTCAACCGACACCTTAATCACCGACTTAAGGTGCAAAGAGGCTCCGGCACAGGCGGCCCTCACCGGGCGGATACGCCTTGCCTGCGGCGTCCGGGCCTTGGGGGAGGGGGTGTGTGGGTTCCATGTCTGAGAATATACATAACTAACTTGGTCGGTGGAAGCTT
>JBKJTV010000104.1:0-8268 GCA_046589985.1 Candidatus Limnocylindria bacterium
CCTGCGACGCCGCGCGCGCGCTCGGTCGGCTCGACGAGGCGCTCGCGGCCGCCGAAGCGGCGCTCGCGGGTGAGCTCTTGGATCCCGAAATGCGCGCGGCACTCCGCCGGCGTGCCGGCTCGCTCTGCGCCGAGACCGGCGCGGTCGAGCGGGCCGCCGAGCACCTCGCGGACGCGGAGATGCGGACGCCGCCAGTTGGACGCGAACGTGCCGAGCTCACGCTCGCGAAGGCGCATCTCGCGTCCGCCGACGAGCGACCGACCGAGGCGCTCACCATCGCCCGCGGAGCGGCGCGCGAGGCGCGCGCGGCCGGCGACCATGCGCTCGCCCTCCGCGCGGAGGTCGCGGTCGTCCTCTTCGCGCGGCAGCTCGGTCTCCACGAGGAGGCGCGCCGCGGGCTCGAACGCTGCGCTGAGCTCGCCTCCGCTGCCGGGGATCTCGCGTCGCTTGCGCGGACGCTCGCGATCCGCGCCGAGGCCGCGCTCGATCGCAGCGAGCCGGAGGCCGCCGAGCGCTTCGCACACGAGCTCCTCGGACACGAGTCCCGCCTGGGCGACATCGCCGGCGAGGCGGTGGCCCTGCGCGCGCTCGCCGCGGCGGCGGTCGCCCTGGGCCGGCTCGACGACGCCCAGAACGCGGTCGAGCAGGCGCTCGCGCTCGGCGGCCCGCTGCGCGCGGATGAGCCGAACGTGACCGATCCCGCCGCGACGCTCCGTCTCCGCGCCACGATCGCGTCCGCGCGCGGCGACCTCCCCGGCGCCCGCTCCGCGCTCGACGAGGCGAGTCTCTTCGTGGACGGATCCGTGAACGCGGATCACCTGCGCTCGCTCGTCGCCGCCGACCTCGCGCGGGTCGCGCTGGCGCAGGGTGAGCTGGAGCCGGCGCGGATACAGGCAGCCGTCGCGGAGGCCGGTCGAAGGGCGCACGATTGCAGGCGCTGCGGTGCGGAGATCGCGGCCACGCTCGTCGCGGTCGCTCGCGCGTCGGGCGACATTCCCGCCGCCAATGCCTACCGCTCCGATGGGCTCGAGCAGGCGCTTCGCCTGGACCTGCCGCGCGCGATGGCCGAGATCGAAGCGGCGAGCGCTCCGGTCGCAGGCGAGTCGGCGGCGCGCGGAGCCTAGGAGAGGGAGAACTCTCCCGGCGCGATGCGCTCGCGACCGTGCAGGTACGGTCGCAATGCCGCCGGGATGACGAGCGAGCCATCCTCCTGCTGGTAGTTCTCCATGATCGCGATCATCAGGCGCGACAGCGCGACGCCCGAGGCGTTCAGGATGTGCGGGCGCTCGGTGGCGCCCTTCGGGTCCCGCTTGAAGCGGATGTTCGCCCGCTCGGCCTGGAGCGCCCCACCGTCGCTGCACGATGAGACCTCGAGCCATTCCTTCATGACCGGACCCCAGGCCTGCACATCGAAGCCTTTCTTCGCGACGAAGCCGAGATCGCCGCTGCAACGCTCGGTCACCTGGACCGGCAGCTCCAGCAGGTCGAGGATCATGATCGCCCGCGCCGTGAGCACCTCCAGCTGCTGGCGCGAATCCTCCGGAGCGCAGAGGACGACCATCTCGACCTTGTCGAACCAGTGCACGCGCTTGATACCGCGCACGTCACGGCCCGCGCTCATGCGCTCGCGCCGAAAGCACGGCGTGTAGGCGACGTACCGCAGCGGCAGCCGCTCGAACGGGACGGTCTCGTCCCGGTGGAGCGATACGAGCTGCGGCTCGGCCGTCGGGACGAGCCAGACATCGTCGTCCTCGTCGCGATAGAGGTTCTCGTCGAAGTGCGGCAAGTGCGCGCTCGCGACGAGCGTTTCGCGCCGGGTGACCGGCGGCGGGTAGATCTCGGTGAAGCCGTCGCGGACGTGGAGATCGAGCATCCAGGTGATGAGCGCCCGCTGGAGCGCGGCACCGGCGCCGCGGAACAGGTAGAAGCGCGAGCCGGAGAGCTTCGTCCCGCGCGGGATGTCGAGGATCCCGAGCCGCTCCCCCACGTCCCAGTGCGGCAGGCCGGCGAACGGCAGCGGCTTCGGCGTGTCCTCGCGCACCACCCGGTTGTCGGCCTCGCCCTTGCCGGGCGGGACATCGGGATCGATCTCGTTCGGGATCCAGCCGAGGCGGTCATCGAGCTCGGTCTCGGTCGCGGTGAATTCGGTCTCGACGACCTTGATCCGCTCGCCGACCTCGCGCATCTGCGCCTTTGTGTCTTCGCTCGGGGGTCCACCCTTGCTCGCCTTGTTGCGCTCGGCCCGGAGCGCGTCGCGCTGCGCCTGAAGCGCACGCGAGCGCTGGTCGAGCTCGATGATCCGGTCGAGCGGCGCGTCGAAGCCGCGCAGCACGAGCTCGCGCCGCACGCGCTCGGGATCCTGACGTATCCGTTCGATCGGTCTCATGGGCGAGTCATTATCGGTGCGCGGTACGCTTCCGCGCATGCCGCGACCCCGTGACGTCGTGCTGGTGGCGTTCGAGGGGCCGGACCGCTACTCGTTCGTCGGTGGCCTGGCGACCCGCATGAACGACCTCGCGGAGGCGCTTGTCGCGCGCGGGCATCAGGTCCGGCACATCTTCGTGGGGGACCCGAAGCTCCCGGCGACCGAGGAGCGCCTCGACGGGCGCCTCCAGCTGGAGCGGTGGTGCCAGTGGATCAGCGAGCACCACCCGAAAGACGTCTACGACGGCGAGGACGGCAAGCGACGGGACCTCTCGCGGTCGGTGCCGCCCCACCTCGTGGACGACATCGTTGTCCCGGCCGCCGCTCGCGGGCGGCAGGTCACCATCCTCTTCGAGGATTGGCAGACCGCCGACGCGGCGATCGCGACACACTCGCTGCTGCAACAGCGCGGCCTGCGCTCCTCCGCGTCGCTGCTCTGGAACGCGAACAACACCTACGGTTATCACGAGATCGACTTCCGCGCGCTCGAGCGGGCCGCGGTCATCACGACGATCTCGCGGTTCATGCGCGTCGAGACGCTGCGCCTGGCCGGCACCGACCCGCAGATCCTGCCGAACGGCATCGCCGAGCGCTACCTGGCCCCGCTCCCAGCCCACGAGCCGCGCATGCTGCGCTCCGCGTTCGGCGACCGCCCGACCTTCGTGAAGGTCGCGCGCTTCGATCCCGACAAACGCTGGCTCTGGGCGATCGATGCGATCGCCGCGCTGCGGGACCAGGGCCAGCGTCCGCGTCTGCTCATGCGCGGCAGCCGCAGTGACTACGCCGAGGTCGTGCAGGCGCGCATCCGCTCGCACGGGCTCAGCATCGACCGCGTCGGGCTGCCCGCCGAGGCTCCGGTGCAGGATGTCGCAGCGGCGATCCGTCGGAGCGACGCGGACATCGCCTTTCTCGACTTCTTCATCGCGGAGAACGTGCTGCGGGATCTCTACGCCGCGGCTGACGGGGTCCTCGCCAACTCGGAGAAGGAGCCGTTCGGCCTGGTGGGACTCGAGGTGATGGCGAGTGGCGGTATCGCCTTCGTCGGGCGCACCGGCGAGGACTACGCGATCCCCTACGGGAACAGCGTCGTCGTGCAGACCGACGATCCGCGCGAGCTCGCCTCGCACCTCGCGACCCTGCGCGCCGACACGCCGCTCGCGATCCGCCTCCGCGCCGAAGGCCGCGCGACCGCGAAGCGCTTCTCCTGGCCGCTCGTCCTCGAGGGCTACGAAGCGGCCTGGGACACGGCGGCGCGGCTCGGCCGGTGAGACGCGATCACCGCCTGAGGTGCTCGTTGAACGCGATCGCGCGCCGCACGGTGATGCTGCCCCGCGGGAGCCGGCCACCCTCGTAGCGCGGGAAGCGGCGCGTTCCCTCGCGCCAATGGTCGAACTCCGCGCGAGTGGCGAACGAGAAGCGGTGCCAGAAGTGACCGGAGCGGCGCCGCTCGTACCGGCCCGCGGCCGTCAGGCGCGCCACGGCGTCGTCCGCGGCGCGGTCCTGGCCGAGGTCGCCTGCGACGAGCCGTCCGACGACGCGTCCGTCCACCTCAACGCGCGGCTCGTGGTCCGCGCTCGGACGGACGTCGAGCAGGAGCCCGTCACGCCGGAGCGCCCCGTGGACCGCGTTCAGGGCATCGACCATGCCCTCTCGACGCACGCATCAGAGCACCCACGCCAGGACCGCGATATCGAAGCGTTCCCGGCCGACATCCAGAGCCTGCGCGGCGCCAACGACGAAGCGCACGTTGTCCAAGCCACGCGAGCGCGCGCCCGCCAGCGCAACAGCGATGGCGTCGCGGTCCGGATCGACCCCGAGCACCCTCCGTGCGATGGCGGCATACCCCAATGCGAGCCGGCCCTCACCGGTACCGATCTCGAGCACGTCCTTGCCGCGAAAGAGGGAGTTGCCGCCGAGGGCACGGATCTCGTGCGCGGCGCTGGGCCGCCGGCCCGAACCGGCCGAGAGGCGACCGACCGCGCTGTTGGGCTCGTCGTCCCTCATTGCGCCGCGCCCGGCAACATCGCACCGCCCCGCGCGGGCACGCCACGCAGCCGGTTCGGATCCAGCAGCGGGATCCGCACGTCGTCGGGGGGCTCGCTACCGGCGTACCACCACACGACCTCGAGGTTCGCGCGGAAGAGCTGATCGAAGACGGCATCCTCGGGGCTCGAGTTCCGGCTCGAGTACCACCAGAACCAGTCACTGCCCTCAGCGACAAGCAGCGGCTTCCGCACGCTCGCGGGCATCTCGCGGATGCCACCCCACTGCCGCTGCGCGAATCGGCGCGTGCGCTCGAGCGCGCTCCAGGCGCGCGCGTGCGCGGGCTCGCCGATCCACACGCGGTAGTTCGCGTCGATCCAGGACCCTGAATGGAGCGTCGGGAGCTCGACCTGCGGCGGGTTCTGGTCGAGGAACTCGCTCACGCGCACGGTCTCGAACCGGTCGTCGGCCTCGAGCGACCCATAGAGCCGCCGCAGGAAGTCATTGCCGTTGTTCGGATAGCCCTCCCACGCGTTCTCACCGTCGAGGATGATCGTCGCGAGCCAGGGGCCCCCGTCGTCGGGCAGCCGCTCGCGCGCACGCTCGAGCTTCCACAGGAAATCGCCGACGGCATCGTGCGGGGTCATCTGTCCGTAGGCGAAGCCGATGCGATCGGATAACACGTGGTCCCGGAAGAGCGCGGCGCCGCCGTGTCGAAGCCGGTACGGGCGGTAGAGGTGCCAGGGCTCCACCAGCGAGCCGATCTCGTCGCGGTGGAACTCGACGCCGATCGACCGCGACAGGACGCCCTCATCAGAAGCGAACCACTCGAGCCCGGCCGCCGCGATGGCATCAGCGACCTCGGGCGAGACCGAGCCCTCCGAAGGCCACACGCCCCGCGGCGGCGCGCCGAAGGCGCGGCGATGCGACGCGACGGCCTCCTCGAGCTGGTACGCGGCGTCCTCATCGAACTGGAACGGCGGGTCCGGGAGGATCGCGTGCGGGTCGGACCGCGCGGCGACATTGCTGTCGATGAGGAGCGGCAGGATCGGATGGTAGTAGGGGGTCGTCAGGATCTCGACCTGGCCGTCGCGCTGGAGGCGGTGGTACAGGTGCGGGACGCCTGACGCCATCAAGCGCTGCCGGCCGATGACGTAGCGCACATCCTCGCGCGTGAAGCGGCGCGACTTCGTCCGCAGCTCCTCGAGCCGAGCGTCGCTGCGGATGTCGTCGGGATCGATCCACGCGAGGTTGAACCAGAGCGAGAGATCCACGAAGTAGTCGTCCGACAGGAGCTCCTCGCGTCCGCCGGCGGCCATCGCAAGCTGCAGGAGCCGCCGGTACTCGTCGTGCTGATGGATGACGTTGCCGTGGTGGATCGAGAAGAACCGCCGGAGCATGTGGCGCTTCTCTTCGGTCTCGAGCGTCCCTTCGACCGTGCGCATGGTGATGCGCGCGTCCTCGTCGTCGGCGCCATGCGCGTAATCGTCGAGCTGGTCACGCAGGCTCGGCACCATCGTGAAGTTCGCCTTCACGCCGGGGAACTCCTGGAGCAGCCGCGCCATGTGAAGGTAATCCTTCGACGCGTGGAGCCGCACCCACGGCAGAACGAACTCGCTCGTCTGGGGATGCTTGTAATACGGCTGGTGCATGTGCCAGATGATCGCGATGGGGAGCTTTCCCCTCATGCCTTCGCCGCGTCCTCCAGTCGCTTCCGCACGAACGAGGGATCCTTCTCGAACAACGTCGTGAGCAGCCACCCCGCGCGCGGACCGTTCGGTTTGCCGATGAACGCACTGTAGAGCGCGCCGAAGGCGTCCCTCGACGGCTTCCCCTCCGGTGTCACCAGCCCGACGCGCTTCGCCGCCTCATAGAGCTCCTCCTGCATCGCCTCCGGATCGGTGATCCTGCCGGCGAAGGTCAGGACGTCGGCGAGGTAGGCGCGCTGGAGGTCCGTGAGCTGGAGCAGCGGGAGCTCCTTCGCGATCCCGAACTTCGCTTCGTCCGGCGCCCAACGCTCGAGCCAGATCCGAGCGAGCTCGAGGCGCCGGCGCAGATCCCGCTCCTCGGGCTCGGACAGCACCGAGCCCTTGAGCTTCGCGGCCTCCTTGAGCGGATCGATGCTCGGGATCTGGAGCCACGAGGCGAGAAGCGAGAAGCGGACGCGGAAGCTCACCGGCTCCGGCTCGACGCTCAGCTGACTCAGCTTCCACGTGCGAGCCGTGTCGCTGGCGGGATCCTTGAGGAAGTCGTCGGCGCAGCGGTCGTATTCATCCAAGAGCCGCGAGAGCGCCATGCCCGCGGGGTCGAACTCGATGTGACGCTTCGGAGGGGTCCGCAGCATCAGGAAGCGGATGAGCTCGCCCGGGTAGACCGCGACGAGGTCCTCGGCCGAGGCGCCGAGGCCCTTCGAGGTCGACATCTTCTTGCCGCCGATGAGCAGGAACTCGTGCGCGAGCCCGAGCGGGGGCTCTTTCTTCCAGACCTCGCGGTAGATCGCGTTCGACCGCTCGCGCGAGCCTCCGGCGGTGAGCAGGTCCTTCCCGCCCTCCTCGTAGGTCACACCGAAGTGGTCCCAGAGCGCGCACCACTGCTCGTTCCACAGCAGCTTCGCCCCGCCCTTGAAGGGCGAGGTGCGGCCGGAGTTGCCGCAACCCTGCGCCCAGGCGACGTAATCGGGCAGGCAGCGATACGCGACGGTCGTCCCGTCGTAATCCGTCGCGAGGGTCGTGCCGATGCGGCCGCAGCGCTGGCAGATGACGGAGATCGGCAGCCAGCCCTCCGGGTGCACGACAGCCGCGATGCGCTGGTGGATCTCTGCGATCAGGCGCGCGTTGCGCAGGACGAGGTCGATCTGCCCGTCGAGCTGTCCGCTGCCGTAGAGGTCGCGCATCCAGTGCAGCTCTTCCGGCCGGATACCGAGATCGGCGAACGTCGCGAGGAATCGACCCGCGTGATAGCGCGCGAAGTCCGTGGCCACGACCGGATCCGGCGACGGGATCGCGCTGAAGGGCTTGCCCATGTGCTCGACCATGCCGGCGTTCTGACGCATCGACTGCGAATCCATCGGGTCGTGATCGTCGATGCTGAACACATAGCGAACGCGCAGACCGCGCTCGCGGAACGTGCGGCAGAGGGCGTCGGTGATGATCGGACCGCGGAGCGCGGAGATCGGCACGGGCCCCGACGGGGTCTTGGAGTCCCGTATGACGTGTTCCACGCCGGGATCGAGCGCCTGCGCCTCCGCGTCAGCCCAGAACGTCTCCCGTCCGTCCGGCCCCGGCTTCGCCGGCGCCGGACGAACCCCAGTCAAGAGACCGCCAGCACCTTCACGGGGATGGCGCCCTTGGGGATGTTCACGCTCAACATGTCGCCCTTGCGGTGGCCCAGGAGCGCCTTCCCCACCGGGGACTCGTTGCTGATGCGTCCCTCGGCCGGCGCAGCCTCCGCGGAGCCGACGATCTGGTACTCAACGGTCTCGCCGTCCATTTCGAGCTTGACCTTGCTGCCGATCTCGACCTTGTCATGGTGGCCGTTCGCTTCGATGACGGCGGCGTTCTTCACCATTCCCTCGAGCGTGAGGATCCGGCCCTCGAGGAAGGCCTGGTCGTTCTTGGCCTGCTCGAGCTCGGAGTTCTCGGAGTAATCGCCGAACTCCATGGCCGCGTGGATCCGGTCCGCGACCTCCTGCCGCTTCGCCGTCCGCAGCTCATCGAGCTCGGCCTCGAGCTTCTTCAGGCCATCCGCGGAGATGGGGACCGGCTTATCAGGGTTCATCTGTGCCTCCGAAACATAAGGCACTGAGGGGGCAGGCCCCTCAGCACCGTGCGCCGTACTGTTGTGGCCCGAATTGTACAGCCC
>JBKJTV010000259.1:0-3329 GCA_046589985.1 Candidatus Limnocylindria bacterium
CGTCGAGCGTCGCCGCGGCCATCGCGAGGAGCGCAGGGGTACGGCTGTAGACATTGACGATGCCCGTGCCGAGCAGCAGTCGCGTCGTCCGCGCCGCAAGGTGACCGAGCACGACGAACGCGTCGCGACCCCAGGCCTCGGGCACCAGCAGCACTTCGAGCCCGGCTGCCTCGGCGACCTGCGCGAGGTGGACGAGCTCTCCGAGCGGCCGGTCCTCGAGGGCACCGAGGGTCAGACCGAGACGGGGCACGACATCCGCGGAGTATGCGGCTGCGCTCTCAGCGAACGCTCAGCCACGGCGGCCTTAATGGTGCCGACCGGCGCGGCCCTTAGGGCCGTTCAGTTCTGCCGCTTCGCTCGCCGTTCCCCCAGTCTCGTCATTGCGATCACCACATCAGACGGAGGAATGAAATGAAGCGCCGGACCCTCGACACGATCTTCGCTGGAGGCGGCCTCTTGGTCGCCGCCCTGCTCGTTGCCCTTGGATTCGCCCTCGCTAGCCAGTACGCGTTCGCGACGAGCTATGTGAAGGAAGAGCTCGGCGCCCAGAAGATCACCTTTGCGACCGCCGACAAGCTGACCGACGCGGACAAGAGCTGGAAGCCCGGTTCTTCCTGCCTCGTCGCATACGCGGGCCAGAACCTGCAGACCGGCGCGCAGGCGGAGTGCTACGCGAAGTACTACATCCGCATGCACATGGACACGTCAGCGAAGACCGCGGGCTTCCCGGGTGCGACGTACGCGACCCTCGGCTCGATCCGCACCGACCTCGGCGCACAGGTGACGGCCGCGAAGGCCAAGAATGACACCACCGCTGCCGCCGCTGCACAGAAGCAGCTCGACTCTGCCACGTCGCTTCGCGCGACGATGCAGACCGGCGAGACACTGAGCGGCATGCTCCTGACCGTCTACGGGTTCACTGCCATCGGCGACAAGGCCGACCTCGCAGCCACCATCCTCTTCGCTCTCGCCGCCGTGATGGTCTTCCTCTCCGGCGCAGGCCTCGTGCACGCCTACGTCACACCAAAGGAGAAGCTGGTCTTCACGCCGGTGGGTCAGCTGAAGAAGGCCCCGCTCGGCGCCTAGGAACACCAACGAGCGACGCACAGAACGCCCTTTCCTGTCGAGAAGCCCGGTCGGACTGACCGGGCTTCTCAGCTGTCCGTCCCTGCGTCGCTCCGCGTCGCTCTCGGTACGATGCGCGCATGCCCACTGCACGTCGTCCGCATGGCGACGCGTTCTTCGGTCCGGGACCGGAGGACGTCGCCTTCGAGGTGAACGGACGGCCCGTCCTGGTGCGGGTCCCGCCGCACCGCACCCTTCTCGACTCGCTTCGCGACGACGTCGGCCTCACCGGCACGAAGAAGGTCTGCGACGAAGGGACCTGCGGCGCGTGCACCGTCCTTCTCGACGGCCGGGCCGTGTACGCCTGCATGACTCTTGCGCACGTCTGCGCGGGCCGCCAGGTCGAGACGATCGAGGGCGTCGCGCGCGACGGCGTGCTCCACCCCATCCAGCAGGCGTTCATCGATCACGACGCCTATCAGTGCGGATTCTGCACGCCCGGTCAGATCATGTCGCTGGTCGGGCTGCTGCGCGCGAACGATGCGCCCACGACCGAGGACGTGACGCGCGCCGTGACCGGGAACCTCTGCCGGTGCGGCGCGTATCCGAACATCGTCGCCGCCGGGATGGCCGCCGCGGGTAAGGGCCTTGCCCCGACGGGCCGCCGGAAGGTCCAGAAGAGATGACAAGGATCGTTCGCACCACCGCCGAGCTCGAGGGCCGCATGAGGGAGGAGCTCGCGCTGGTGGAGGGCAAGGACCTGCCGGGCTGGACGGGCGAGACGTCCAGCGTCGGATCCCGCACACCACGGATCGATGGCGCGCCCCGCGTCACGGGCCGCGCGCGCTACACGCAGGACATCGTGCTGCCCGGGATGCTCCACGCGCGCTTTCTGCGAAGCCCGCATGCGCGCGCCCGCGTGGACCGGGTCGATGCCAGTCGCGCGCTCACCGCACCCGGTGTGCGAGGCGTGCTGCACCGGTTCAACGCGCCAAAGGCGGCGTTCCGCGGCGAGGAGACGATCTTCCGCGCCGAGGTCCGCTTCGTCGGCGACGAGGTCGCCGCTGTCTGCGCGGACTCTGCCGAGGCCGCCGACGCAGCGATGCGGCTCATCGATGTCGGCTACGAGGTCCTCCCGCACGTGGTCGATCTCGAGGACGCGATCGCAGACAGCGCACCGCGCCTCGATGACAAGGGGAACATCAGCGACTCCGGTTCCTACGCCCGCGGCGACTCGAAGCGCGCGCTCGACAAGGCCGACTTCGTCGTCGAGGGCACCTACCGGACGTCCACGCAGATGCACAACAGCCTCGAGACCCATGGGGCGGTCGCCCAGTGGGACGGTGAGCGGCTCACGGTGTGGGAGTCGACGCAGCACGTCTTCGGCGTCCGGCAGGGGCTGCAGGCGGCGCTCGGTCTCCCGTACTCGCGGCTTCGCGTCATCTGCGAATACATGGGTGGAGGCTTTGGCTCGAAGGGCGGCATCGGCAAGTACACGATCGCCGCCGCGCTCTTCAGCCGGCAGCTCGGAGCGCCGGTGCGCTGTGTGTTCACCCGCGAGGAGGAGAACCTCGCCGCGGGCAACCGATCAGCGACGCTCCAGCACGTGCGCGTCGGCTGGAAGCGCGGCCGCATCAGCGGCCTCGAGCACATCTCGTACTCGAACTCGGGGCAGGGGAAGTGGGTCGCCGATCCGACCGGCCCCACGAATTCGCTGTACGACATCCGCGACCTGACGACGAAGTCGTATCGCGTCGTGACGAATGCGGGGGCGCTGTCGGCCTTTCGTGCGCCGGGGTACGTAGAGGGCACCTTCGCTCTCGAGACCGCCCTTGATGAGGTCGCGGACCGGGCCGGGGTGGATCCGCTCGAGCTTCGCCGGAAGCACCACGCGCGTGTCGACGGGGTCCTGGGCCTCCGATACACGCAGAAGCGGCTGCTCCAGTGCTACGACATCGGCGCCGAGGCGATCGGCTGGTCAAAGCGAAAGGCCGGAGGCACGCGTGGATCGACACCGGACCGGCGCCGCGGTATCGGCATGGCCTCGCAGATCTGGTTCGGCGGCGGCGGACCGCCGGCCTACGCGACGGTCCACCTGAATCCCGATGGCACCGCGGTGGTGCGCTCGGGCACGCAGGACATCGGCACCGGCACCCGCACGATCCTCGCCCAGATCTGCGCCGAGGAGCTCGGCATCGCGGTCGACCAGGTCCGCGTCGACATCGGAGACACCGATGCACCGTACGGTCCCATCTCGGCGGGCT
>JBKJTV010000091.1:0-2542 GCA_046589985.1 Candidatus Limnocylindria bacterium
CGCGGCGATGGCCATGACCCAGGGAGCGTGGACCTGCCCGCCAAAGGGCGAGAGGACGCAGACGCGCCAGTCCCCCATCTCGTCGAGATAGCGCTCGACGAGATGGGGGACTGGCGCGTCTGCGTCCTCTCGCCCTTTGGCGGGCAGGTCCACGCGCCCTGGGTCATGGCCATCGCCGCGCTCGAGCGCGAGCGCGGCGGCGACGACCCCGACCTGCTGTGGACCGATGACGGCATCGTCGTGCGCTACCCGGCAGCCGACGAGCCGCCGGACCTCGAGCGCGTGCTGCCGGACGTCGACGACGTGCAGCGCCTGGTCGTCGGCGAGCTGTCGCGCAGCGCTCTCTTCGCCGCGCGCTTCCGCGAGGCCGCCGGTCGTGCGCTCCTGCTGCCGCGAAGGCGGCCCGGTCAGCGGGCGCCGCTCTGGCACACGCGCCGGCGCGCGGCGGAGCTCATGGGCGTCGCGGCGAAGTTCGGCTCGTTCCCGATCGTTCTCGAGGCCTACCGCGAGTGCCTCCAGGACGTCTTCGACATGCCGGCGCTCCGCGAGCTGCTCGGGGCGATCCGTTCGCGCGAGATCCGCGTGGTGACGGTCGACACGCGGACGCCGTCGCCATTCGCCGCGGCGCTGCTGTTCAACTACGTCGCGAACTTCGTCTACGAGGGAGACGTCCCGCTGGCGGAGCTTCGTGCGCAGGCGCTCACGGTGGACCCCTCACAGCTACGCGAGCTGCTCGGCGACGTCGAGCTCCGCGCGCTCCTCGATCCCGACGCGCTCACGGAGCTCGAGCGCACCCTGCAGGCCCTCGCGCCGGAGCGGCGGGCGCGCGACGCCGACGGGCTCCACGACCTGCTCCTGCGGGTCGGTGACCTCAGCGCAGGCGAGATCCAGGCGCGGCATCAGGGCGAGGCGGCCGACACGGACCTCCGATCGCTGGACCGCGCGCGGCGCGCGCTCCGCGTGCGCATCGCGGGCGAAGAGCGCTGGATCGCGGCCGAGGACGCCGCCCGCTACCGCGACGCGCTCGGGACCGCGCTGCCTGCGGGCGTCCCTGAGGCGCTCCTGCAGCCGGTCGCGGAGCCGTTGCAGGATCTCGTCCGCCGGTACGCGCGGACCCACGGCCCGTTCACCTCGGCCGAAGTGGCCGCGCGTTTCGGCCTTGGTGGCGCGCCCGTCCAGGACACGCTGCGGCGGCTCGAGGCGGCGGGCACGGTCGCCCCTGGCGAGTACCGGCCGGGGGGTAGCGGGCTCGAGTGGTGCGAAGCGAACGTGCTCCGCATGCTTCGGCAGCGTTCGCTCGCGCGGCTGCGCCGGGAGGTCGAGCCCGTCGAGCCGGCGGCACTCGGGCGGCTGCTCATCGGCTGGCACGGCATCGATCGGCCGCGACGGGGCGAGGGCGCGCTGCTCGACGCGATCGAGCGGCTGCAGGGGGCGGCAATACCCGCATCCGACCTCGAGAGCCGCGTGCTACCCGCGCGCGTGGCCGATTACGACTCTCGCGATCTCGACGCGCTCATCGCATCGGGCCAGGTGATCTGGTACGGCGCGGGATCCATCGGCCCGCGTGATGGCAAGGTCGTCCTCGCACTCGCGGAGCACGCCGGGCTGCTTGTCCCGGAGCCCCGCCACCCCGCGGGCGAGCAGCACGAGCGGATCCGCTCGCATCTCGCGGAGCGCGGCGCGTCCTTCTTCCCGCAGCTTGCCGGCCACTCCGCGGCGTTCGCCCCTGACGTGCTCACGGCGCTGTGGGACCTGGTCTGGGCGGGGGAGGTCACGAACGACACATTCCGGCCGGTGCGCTCCTTCCTCCACCCGCGCGCGCGCCGCGGCAGGCCCGCGCCCCACGTTGCGCGAGAGGGCCGCGGCACTGCGCTCGCCCAGGTACGTGCGGACGCCGAGGTCGCGGGGCGCTGGAGTCTCGTCTCTGCGCTGCGCGCCGAGGCGACCGCGACCGAGCGCGCGTCCGCCCGGGTGCGTCAGATGCTCGAGCGGCACGGCGTGCTGACCCGCGAGGCGGTCCAGGCCGAGGATCTCGAGGGCGGCTTCGCCGCGGCCTACGGGGTGCTGCGCGCGATGGAAGACGCGGGGCGGGTGCGGCGCGGCTACTTCATCGCCGGCCGGGGCGCGACGCAGTTCGCGCTCCCCGGCGCCGCCGACCGGCTGCGGACGTTCCGCGATCCGCCCTCAGTGGCGCAGGCGGTCGTCCTCGCCGCGACCGATCCCGCGCAGCCATATGGCGCGGCGCTCGCGTGGCCCGAGCGCGATGGCCGCCGGCCGATGCGCGCGGCGGGGTCCCGGGTCGTGCTCGTCGACGGCGTGCTCGTCGCCTGGCTCGGACGCGGCGAGGCGTCGCTCATGACCTTCATCGATGACGACGAGAGCGCGCCATCCCGCCGCATCGCGCTCGCGACGGCCCTTGCGGGTGAGGTGCGGGCGGGGACGCGGCGCGCGCTGCTCATCGAGCAGATCGACGGGGAGCCTGCCGGCGGCAGCGGCCTCGCGGGTGCGCTGCGCGAGGCCGGGTTCGTCGAGAGCGCGCGCG
>JBKJTV010000230.1:0-3052 GCA_046589985.1 Candidatus Limnocylindria bacterium
CGACGAGGCCGAGAGCGGCGACGGTCGCGATGCACATGAGGACCTGTCGCCGCATCATGCCGTCGATGGAGGATAGAGCGACGCTGCGTGGCGCAGCCGTCGTGCTCGATGATCGCACCGTGCTCCGCGAGGTCGATCTGGTCGCCGGTCCCGGCATCACGGTCGTGCGCGGTCAGAACGGCGCGGGCAAGACGACGTTGCTGCGCGCGCTCGCTGGCCTCATCCCGCTCTCGCGAGGGACGCGAGCGGTGAACGGTGAGGTCCTGTACCTCGGGCATCGCCCGCAGCTCCATCGGGCACTCTCAGCTCGCGAGAATCTCGCGTTCTTTGCGCGCTACCGAGGACTTCCGGTCCACGGCATCGCGGCGGCGCTCCTCTCGTGGGGCGTGACGGACACCGCGCGACCGGTCGAGCGGCTCTCCGCAGGACAGCGGCGTCGTGCGTCACTCGCGCGGCTGGAGATCGAGCGCTGCGCGATAGTGCTCTTGGACGAGCCCTTCGCCGAGCTCGACGACGAGGCCGCCGCGCTCCTTGCAGCGCGCCTCGAGGACTGCGACACACGTGGCCAGGCGGTGGTCATCGCGACCCACGCGCACGCCGAGCTCAGGCGCTACCGGACCCTCCGCCTCGACGCGGGCACTCTCGTCGAGTGAAGCTCACCCGAGCGATCCTCGTTGCAGGGCGCGAGCTCCGGGCAGAGCGCGCGCAACCCGACGGTCTGACCGCCGCCCTCGGGCTCGTCGCGATCCTGGTGTTCAGCGAGAGCCTGCTCGTCGGGCCGGCGGTCGCCGCGACGCCGGCCATCGCGGGCGCGCTCCTCTGGATCGCACTGGCGCTTGGCACGATCCTCGCGGTCACCAGATCGTTCGATCGCGAGCTCGAGGACGACGCGCTCGAAGGTGTGCTGGTGCTGCCCGACGGGCGTGACGCGCTCTACGCGGGAAAGCTCATGGCGGCGACGCTCCTCCTGGTGATCCTTGCCGTTGTCGGGACCGCGCTCACCGTCTTCCTCCTCGATCTCGACGTCGTGCTCCCCGGTCATCTCGCGCTGCTGACCCTGGTCGGCGCGCTCGCTCTACCGCCCCTCGTGACGCTGTACGTCGCGATCTCGCTGCGCCTTCGCGCGCGAGCCCTGCTCGTGCCGGTGCTCGCGATCCCCGCGCTGCTCCCGCAGCTCATCGCAGCGAGCGCTGGCGTGACCGCTGCGATCACCGGAGATGCCGGGGCCTCGCTCGCCTGGTGCGGGCTGCTCTTCGCGAGCGCGCTGGCATCCGCTGTCGCGGGCCTTACCATCGGACCTGCGGCCATCGAATGATCACCACATACCCGCGGGCCTTGCGCGGGCCGCGGATCCTCCCCTACCTTGCCGGCGCCAGCATCCTCGCGGGTGCGGTCGCGCTGTACATGGCGCTCGCGTGGGCGCCGCCGGACGCGAATCAGGGCGACCTCCAGCGGATCATGTACGTCCATGTGCCGGCCGCCTGGCTCGCCTATCTGGCCTTCGTCGTCGTCTCTCTTGCGAGCGTGGCCTGGCTCTGGGGCCGTTGGCCGCTCGCAGACGCGATCGCGGTGGCCTCGGCCGAGATCGGTGTGCTGTTCACCGGGCTGGCGCTCGTTCTCGGATCGATCTGGGCAAAGCCGACCTGGGGCGTGTGGTGGACCTGGGAGCCGCGGCTCATCACGACCGCGGTCATGTTCGCGATGTATGTCGGTTACCTGCTGCTCCGCTCGCTGTCGAGCGACTTCGAGCGGCGGGCGACCCGTGCGGCCGTGGTCGGTGCGATCGCCGTGCTGAACGTGCCCGTCGTCCACCTGTCAGTGACGTGGATGAACGCACTCCACCAGCTCCCCTCGGTGCTGCGGCCAGGGCCGCCCGCTCTCGACGGACGGATGCTCACGACGCTCGTCGTCTGCGTGATCGCGCTGACGATCTTCTACGCCTACTGCATGGTCGTTCGTGTCTCGATCGAACGCGGCCGGAGAGCCCGCGCGTGAGCGGCGGCACCGAATTCATCATCGCCGCGTACGCGATCACCGCGATCGTGCTCGTCGGATACCTCATCTCGCTCCGTGTCCGCTCGCGTTAGCGACGGGAGGTCGCGGCCCGGCATCGGGGGCCGGCGCGTCGTCGCGCTCGCAGCCCTGGCGCTCGCGATCGCGATCGGCTTCGTCGCCGCTCAAAGCCTCGCAGGCACGGCGGTCTATTACCTGACCCCGACCGAGGCGAAGCAAAAGAGCATTCCCGCCGGACAGGCAGCACGTCTCGGAGGTCAGGTGGAGCCCGGAAGCCTGCGCTACGAGCCGGCAAGCCGCGATCTGCGCTTCGTCATCAGTGATGGCGTCAGCCGCGTGCAGGTCGTCGGGACCGGAGCGCCACCTGGACTCCTTCGCGAGGGAGCGGGCGCGGTCGTCGAAGGGACCTTTGGGGCGGACGGCGTCTTCCGTGCGACGCAGGTGATCGCGAAGCACGACGAGGTCTATCAGGCGCCACCGCCGGGTGCCCTGCCTTCCCACCGCACGACGGCGCCTTGAGCTGGGGCGAGTTCGGCGCCGGCGCGCTCCGCGCCGCACTGCTCTTTGCGGCCCTCGGCGCCGCGGCGAGCGTGTTCGCCGCGCGCTACCGCGATGTGCGCGGCCTGCGCAGCGCGCGCTGGTGCGCGCTCATCGTCCTGACGCTCGTCGCCCTGGCGGACCTCGCGATGATGGGAGCGCTGGTCACCCACGATTTCCGCATCGCCTACGTCGCGTCGAACAACGCGCTCGAGACGCCGGTCTTCTACAGCTTCATCTCTCTCTGGGCCGCGCTCGAGGGATCGATCCTCCTCTGGACGCTCATCCTCGCCGGTGCGACCGCATTCGTCGCGTGGCGCGGGACGGTCGCGATGCCGCGGCTCGCGACGACCGCACTGGCCATCCTCTTCACGATGCTCGCGTTCTTCCTGCTCCTTGTGACGACGCCGGCCGCCGACCCGTTCACCCCGAGCACGTTCGTGCCGGAGAACGGCAGGGGTCCGAACGCTCTCCTCCAGAACAACCCGCTCATGGCGCTGCA